>CAZNET010000050.1:8434-11023 GCA_964571885.1 uncultured Pirellulales bacterium | reverse complement strand
GGTCGAGATTTCGAAAATCAGTGAAGTCAATATCATTCTGGCCGCTGTGGTGGGAGCCGCGGGACTGGGAGCGGTTCTGGCGGGCGCCGAGGCCGGTAAACGGCTGGCGATTGCCAATAAGGAACCACTGGTTATCGCTGGGGAACTATTGACCAAAACGATTAACAACAGCGGTGGTGAGATTTTGCCGGTTGACAGCGAACACAGCGCGATTTTTCAATCAATGCAGTCGGGCGGCCATGATGAGGTGAACAAGATCGTTTTGACGGCGTCGGGCGGACCTTTCAGGAATTTCAACAAGGAAGAAATCGAAAATGTAACGCTGGAACAGGCACTTGCCCATCCGACATGGAATATGGGGCCGAAAATCACGATCGATTCGGCGACGATGATGAACAAGGCACTGGAGGTCATCGAGGCGCGTTGGCTGTTCGATATGCCGGTGGAAAGAATCGAGGTATTGATCCATCCTGAATCGATCATTCATTCGATGGTTGAATTTATCGACGGCTCGGTCGTGGCCCAACTCGGTTTGCCGGATATGTGTTTGCCGATTCAGTACGCTCTGACGTATCCGAAGCGTGTCCGAGGTATTACCGAGCCTCTGAATCTTGTCGAGATCGGCCGGTTGAATTTCCAGAAGCCCGATTTTGAAATTTTTCGCACGTTGAAACTGGCTTATGATGTGGCAAAAGCCGGCGGCAGTTGTCCTGTGGTGTTCAATGCGGCCAATGAAGCGGCGGTCGAGCAGTTTTTGAAGGGCAATATTAAATTTTGCGATATCGCCGAACTTATCGAAAAGGTACTGAATAAACATCATAGAGAACAGGTCGATACCCTTGAAGGGCTGCTTGCGGTCGATGACTGGTCCCGCGGGCAGGTTTTAAAGAGTATACGTAACAAGACAGTGGTATAAGGAAATTTTGAATGTCTAAATCCAAATATTTGTTTCAGATGTACACGAGGATTTTTCTTCTTCTTGTCGTATTGATCTCATTTATCGTATTAGTGGTTCGGCATATCGACGCCGTTGCCAATGTGCTGATCGTGATCGTCGGTTTCGGCATTGTCATTCTGGTTCATGAGTTCGGCCATTTTATTGTGGCCAAGATGTCGGATATTAACGTCCAGGCGTTTTCGATCGGTTTTTCGCCGGTGCTGTTCGGCATCAAACGAACCGAACAGGGATACCGCATCCGGATATTGCCGGATCTGCTGCCGGGCGAGACCGAAGAAAGCGACGGGATGCTGAGTTTTACGCTCGGCAAAAAGGCAAAGCCCGGCGAGACCGAATACCGTATCGGGCTGATCCCGTTCGGCGGGTATGTCAAAATGCTGGGCCAGGACGATATCGGCGAAGCACAGAAATCCGAAGACCCGCGATCCTATGCCAACAAGGGCGTTTTGACCCGCATGGGTGTCATCATCGCCGGAGTCACCTTTAACGTCATTACCGCGATAGTAATTTTCATTGGAGTATTTTCTATAGGAATCTATCGAACTCCGCCGGTTATAGGGGGCGTTGAACCAAATTCTCCTGCAGAAAGAGTGGGTTTACAGGAAGGTGATGAAATCCTTGAAGTAAACGGGAGAAGTAAATATCTTGAATTTGAAAGTGTCGTTATGGCAGCGGCTCTATCACATGAGGGCGAAAAAGCTAAACTAAAAGTCATGCATAAAGATGGATCCATAGAAGATTGCAAGTTAGTAGCTGAAGAAAAAGAAACACCATTGGGAAATCAAAAACAATTTGGCATTGAGGTGCCTTATTCTCTTGAAGTAGGAAATATAAAGAATGAAAAGGTTTTATTTGAAAGGACCAATCTAAAACCAGGTGATGTTATCGTTTCAGTTATTAATCAGGAAGTTGATACTCATTGGCAGTTCGAAAAGATAATCAATAATACATTAAAATCACAAATAAATCTGTTGGCTCAGAGAATAGATAATAATAGAGTAGAATTGATCGAAACCAAACTTCCCGTCGGTTTAGGTTTGGAATCTAAAAAGAATGATTATCTTGCTTCTATCTATTCATTTGTTCCGAGATTAAAGGTTGCGGCGGTGACTGAAAGAAAGTTTAGTATATTTTCTAAGATAAAAAATTTATTCAGTTATAAAACTAAGCCGAATGTGGAACCCTCTCAGAAGTTACAAGCCGGTGATATTATTATCGCTGTGGCTAACATTGAAAATCCAACATTTGGAGAATTAAGAGAAGTAGTTGAAGAGTATGAAGACAAAGAATTAACCGTTAAAGTATTACGGTCTGATCCGAATAAAACTGAATATATTGAAACGTTGTCGGTAGTTCCTCAATATGACAGAACAATAGATAAAGTATTAATAGGTTTTACTCCGAACTTAGATATTGATAATCCTGTCATAGCAAAAATGAAGGATTCAGAAAGAATTAATTCAAGAGTAAATATTCCTCGTGGCGCAAGGTTAACTGAAATAGGCAGAGTTCCGGTATCGAGTTTCGAACAAGTTGCACGTGAGCTTCGAAAATCAGAAGGAGAGCAAGTTACTATTGGCTGGAGACTCAATGAAAAAGTAGCTGGCGACTTTATTTATGAAGTGCCAACA
>CAZNET010000050.1:0-8424 GCA_964571885.1 uncultured Pirellulales bacterium | reverse complement strand
AGAAAGGATTTGAGGGGATACCGATTTGTGCTGGAAGAGCCCATTCCTTTCAAACAAATGGAACGGCTTTACAAGGCTTCTAATATTTTTCAGGCTTTAGAAATGGGTTTTTATAAAACAATAGAATTTATTACTATGGCGGTCATAACATTAAAACGTTTTATAGGGGGGGGGATTAATGCGAAAAATTTTATGGGACCCATCGGAATTTTTACAATCAGCTATGTCTATGTTAAAGATTTTCCTATTATTGAGTATATTCGTTTCCTCGGATTGATCAATGCTTTTATTGCGGTGATGAATGCGTTTCCGATGCTGCCTTTTGACGGCGGACATATTGTTTTTCTGGCTGTCGAGAAAATTAAAGGATCTCCGGTCAGTGAAAAAGTCCAGGTGGCATTTATTTACGCCGGATTGGCATTAGTATTGTCTTTGGGGATATATGTAACTTACCATGATATTTTGAGAATTTTTAATTTCTGGCTTAAATAGTTATTGAGGGATCGACATGTCTGTTAAGGATAATCATATGGAGCAGCAAGCAATTAATGAGATTGATATCATCACGCAGCGTGACAAGAAGGTTTATGAGATCATCGCACGGCAGCAGCAGCGTCTGCAATCGAGTGTTGATTATCACGGCGATCTTCTGAGTGATCTCAAAGCGAAGGACGAAACTGTTTATGACCTGATGGACCGGGAATACGAGCGGCAGAAGAATACGATCCAGTTGATCGCGGGTGAGAACCAGTGCTCGCGGGCGGTATTGGCGGCGCTGGGTTCTGTAATTCAGAACAAAACCGCGGAAGGTTTTCCCGGCAGCAGGGAGCATGGCGGATGCGAAGTTGTGGATGAATTGGAAAGCCTTGCAGTAGAAAGGGCCAAGCAGGTATTCGGCGCCCGCTACGTCAATGTTCAGCCTCATTCGGGCACCAGCGCGAATCTGATTGTGATGACAGCGGTACTGAACAAGAACGACAAAGTGTTGAGTATGAATATGCAGCACGGGGGACATTATTCACATGGTTCAGAATTGTCTTTCACTTCGGAGTTTTTTAATACGAGTCACTATGGCGTGGACAGGCAGTCCTATTTGCTTGATTACGACGCAATCCGCAGGCAAGCTCATGAAGTTATGCCTAAACTGATCATCTGCGGTGCCAGTGCCTATCCGAGAGTGATCGATTTTAAAAAATTCAGACAAATCGCCGATGAAGTCAGGGCGTATCTGCTGGCCGATATTTCACATATTTCCGGGCTGGTCGCGGCGGGTGTTCATCCCTCGCCGGTCGATCACGCCCATTTTGTCACGACCAGCACCTATAAGCCCGGCGGACCGAGGGGCGGCCTGATTATTATGGGTAGAGATTACGAACGGCATATCCAGGTTGGTGACAAGCACTACAGGTTATGCGATTACCTCGATAAGATGACGTTTCCCGGTCTTCAGGGGACGCCATATATGAACAATGTCGCGGCCAAGGCGGTCTTTTTCAATGAGATGCTGAGCCGTGAATACCGGCAGAGACAGTTCTCGATCGTCGAAAATGCCAGGACGTTGGCGGAGAGCTTGACGGAACTCGGGATGGAAATTCTAACTTCGGGGACGGATAACCATATGATGATGATCCATGTCGCTCGGTTCAAAGCGGGCCTGACCGGGATCATTGCCCAGCAGGTTCTCGATCAATGCGGGATCGTGACCAACAGGATCGCTTTGCCTTATGATGATAAGCCGGCAGACATAAACAGTGGTTTGCGGCTTGGAACGTTTGTTGTCACTCGAAACGGCATGGGGTCGGAACAGATGAAGCAAATCGCGAAGATGATTTATGAAATCCTGAAAAAGGTTGAAATTATCTCCGACAGAGAGTATAGTATTGATTTTGCTTTTCAGCGACAGATGCTGGGTGAAGTTAAATCGTTATGTGAAAAGCACTTAATGAGATAGTAATCGGTGTTTAAGAATGTAGAAAGATGGTTTTATGAAAAAATTCGCATTGATCGGGATCGGCGGTTATATCGCGCCGAGGCATTTAAAGGCGATCAAGGATACGGGAAATATTCTTGTTGCGGCACTGGACAAAAATGATTCTGTGGGCATCCTGGATTCCTATTTTCCGGACGCGGATTTCTTTACGGAGTTCGAGCGGTTCGATCGGCATCTTGAAAAGCTTCGGCGAAAAGGTGAAAAAGTCGATTATGTTTCGATCTGTTCGCCGAATTATCTGCACGATGCCCATGTCCGGTTCGCCCTGCGTATCGGCGCGGACGCTATTTGTGAAAAACCGCTGGTGCTGAATCCCTGGAACGTTACCGCGCTGGATGAGATCGCCAAAGAGACAGATTGTAAAATTAATACGATATTGCAACTCAGGCTGCATTCTGCGATCAAGGAACTGAAAAGTAAAATCGACAACGAACCCGCTGATAAGATCCATGACATCGACCTGACCTATATTACGTCACGGGGTCATTGGTACATGGTGTCATGGAAGGGCGATGTTCATAAATCAGGCGGAATTACCAACAATATCGGGATCCACTTTTTCGATATGCTGATCTGGATATTCGGCGCGGTTCAACAAAACGTCGTTCATATGTATGAAGACAAACGCGCGGGCGGTTATCTTGAACTTGAAAAAGCCCGCGTTCGATGGTTTTTGTCTTTGGAGCGTAAGGACCTGCCGGTCAAGCCGGAACCGGATAAACCGATGACCTATCGTTCAATTACTGTTGATGACCAGGAGATCGAGTTTTCGGGCGGTTTTACCGATCTTCATACCGACAGTTATCGCGAGATCCTGGAAGGCAGAGGTTTTGATCTTGACCAGGTTTATCCGTCGATCGAATTGGTATCGGATATTCGAAACGCCAGGCCCGAAGGGATTGGCGGTCACACCCATCCCATGCTTGATAAATTCAAATAAGAAATTTTAGTCATCTATGGCCGAAGAAAAAAAATATTTCGTTCATGAAACCGCCGTTGTTGACGAAGGCGCGATGATCGGCGATGGGACAAAAATCTGGCATTTTTCTCATATCTGTTCCGGGGCAAAGATCGGCGAAGGGTGTATATTCGGCCAGAATGTGTTCGTGGCCGGTGATGCGCTTATCGGCAATAATGTGAAAGTTCAGAATAATGTTTCGATTTATACCGGTGCGGTGATCGAAGACGATGTGTTCCTTGGTCCCAGTTGTGTGTTGACCAATGTCACGAATCCCCGCAGCCAGGTGGTCCGGCACAGCCTGTACGAAAAAACGATCTTTCGAAGAGGAACCACTGTCGGCGCCAATGCGACAATCGTTTGCGGGATCGACCTTGGCCGATACAGTTTTATCGCGGCAGGCAGTGTGGTCGCCAAAGATGTTCCCGACTACGCCTTGATGGTGGGCGTTCCGGCACAGCAGGCGGGCTGGATGAGCCGACATGGAATACGTCTTGGTACGGCTGATGAACAGGGAATCATGGTTTGCCCCGAAAGCGGTTATAAATACAAGGAAATTGAACCGGGGGTGTTGCGGTGCCTTGACCTGGATGAGGAATCGCCTTTGCCGCCGGAATTGTCCAAAGGGACCGTGCCTTATGATGAATTTAAGAATCACAAATAAATGGAGATTGTTATGCAGGTACCTTTACTTGATCTTAAAGCTCAATATGTCACGATAAAAGATGAGATTATACAAGCTGTTACCGAGGTGCTCGAATCACAGCGGTGTATTCTCGGGCCTAAAGTAAAAGAGCTTGAAGATGCGGTTGCGGATTTGAGTGACTGTCAATACGGTGTCGGCGTGACAAGCGGAACCGATGCGATTCTGAACAGCCTGATGAGTCTCGATATCGGTCCCGGTGACGAGGTGATTACATCGCCGTTTACTTTTTTCGCGACCGGCGGGTGTATCGCCAGGGTCGGTGCCAAACCTGTTTTTGTCGATATCGACCCGAAGACCTACAACATCGATCCATCTTTGATCGAACCGGTCGTTACCGAAAACACCAAGGCGGTTATTCCGATCCATTTATTCGGTCAGATGGCCGATATGGATCCGATCATGGAACTCGCCGACAAGCATAATCTCTATGTGATCGAAGATGCCGCTCAGTCTATTTCGAGTACCTATAAAGATAAAAAAGCGGGCAGCATGGGGGCAACGGGTTGTTTTAGTTTTTACCCGAGTAAAAACCTCGGTGCGGTAGGCGACGGAGGTATGATTGTCACGAATGACAGGGAACTTTACGAACGTTTAATCATTATGCGAAATCATGGCGCAAAGCCGAAATATTATCATGCCTATATCGGCGGCAATTTTCGACTGGCGCCGATTCAGGCGGCGGCAATCCTGGTTAAGCTGAACTACCTTGATCAATGGTCACAGGCCCGCAGAGACCATGCCGCTTATTACGACGAGAAATTCAAGGCCACTGATATCGTGACACCGCATATCGAGGCATATAATCACAGTATTTTCAATCAATATGTCATCCGTGTTGAAAAACGTGACCAGCTTCGCGATCATCTTAAGGAAAAGGGTATCGGTACCGAGGTCTATTATCCTGTTCCATTGCACCTCCAGGAATGTTTCGAATACCTTGGATACAAAGAGGGGGATTTGCCCGAAAGCGAAAAAGCGGCCGGGGAGGTCCTGGCGATACCCGTTTATCCGGAGCTGACCAAAGAGATGCAGAATTATGTCGCTGAAACTATTATGTCTTTTTATGGATGATTTTCCGGAGTAAAAATACATGTACAAGGACAAAACCGTTTGTGTTGTCGTGCCCTGTTACAACGAAGAGAAGCTGATCGGCAGGGTGATCGAAACGATGCCCGATTATGTGGACAAGATCGTGATCGTGGACGATGTGAGTACGGATAAAACGGTTGAAGTGGTAAATGGACACAGAGAGAAACACGGCGACAGGGTCGTCTTACTTGAGCATGAACAGAATCAGGGCGTCGGCGGGGCGATCTCGACCGGCTATCTCTGGGCACGTGACAACAGGATGGACGCGACCGCCGTGATGGCCGGCGATGCGCAGATGGATCCTGAGGATTTGCCGGCGCTTTTGGATCCGGTGGTTTCGGGCGAGGTGGATTATTCCAAGGGCAATCGCCTTTTTACCGGCAACGCGTGGAACATCATCCCGAAGGTGCGGTATCTCGGCAATTCGTATCTGTCGCTGCTGACCAAGATCGCCTCGGGCTATTGGCACATCGCCGATTCACAGACCGGTTATACGGTGATCAATCTCAGGGCGCTTGAGATGATCGACATCAACAGCATCTATAAGCGTTACGGCATGCCGAATGATCTGCTTGTCAAACTGAATATTTACAATCTGAAAGTGCGTGATGTTCCTATCAAGCCGGTGTACAACATCGGCGAAAAGTCCGGTATTAAGATCAAAAAGGTCGTGCTGACGTTATCCTGGCTGCTGCTCAAGGATTTTTTCTATCGGCTGAAGGAAAAGTACATCATCCGCGATTTTCATCCGCTGATCTTCTTTTATTTTTTTGGGGTTTCCTTTGCGGTCTTGACCGTACTTTTGTTTATCAGGCTCTTCTGCATCTGGGCTCAGACCGGGGCCATACCGGCTATTAATACCCTGGCCGCGATGTTCACCTTTATGAGCAGCACGCAGTTTACGCTATTCGCGATGTGGTTCGATATGGAAGCGAACAAGGACCTCAAATGATATTCCGGCGGAGTCACTCATGCGGATACTGATCGAAATTACGCACCCTGCTCATGCTCATTTTTTCCGATATGCGATCGATCTGCTAAAAGAAAAGGGTCATGCCGTTGCGGTAACAGCCCGGAAGAAAGATGTTACGATTGAACTATTAAAGCATTTTGGCATCGACTTTAGCGTTCTTAGTCATATCAGCAAAAACAAATTCGGATTATTGTCGGAGATGATGGTCCGTGACTTTCGGCTAATAAGCTTTTGCCGAGACTTTGAGCCGGATGTCCTGACAGGTATTGGCGGAGTGTTCGCGGCACACGCGGGTTTTATCCTGCACAAACCCGTGATCGTGTGGGACGATACCGAGGCGGCAAAACTCAGCCACCTTCTGACATTTCCTTTCGTCAAAACGATCTATACGCCGGATTGTTATGAAAAACAGCTTGGTCCCAAACAAAAGCGTTACTCCGGCTGTCACGAACTGGCCTATCTGCATCCGAAATACTTCACGCCGAATCCCGAGATAGTCGAATCCTTCGGCATCGATCCGCAAAGTAAATTCTGCATCGTTCGGTTTATAAGCTGGGGCGCTCACCATGATGTGGGACAATACGGATTCGATCAAAAAAGCAAACTGCAATTCATTCAATCGTTGGAAAAATACGCCCGGCCTTTGATCACGTCCGAGTCGCCGCTGCCTGAAGAGTTCGAGAAATACAGGCTTTCTATCCCGCCTCATCAGATCCATCATGTGATGGCTTTTTCGCAGTTGTATGTCGGAGAAGGGGCGACGATGGCCACCGAGTCGGCGCTCCTCGGTGTGCCGGCGGTTTATATCAATACCCTCGGGGCCGGCACGATCAATATGATACAAAGCTACGGCCTGCTTAAACATATCATCGACACCGACCGGGCCCTGAAACAATGCATCGACTGGCTTGAAAGCGATTATAAATCGAAACAAGCGGCACAGGCCCGTCAGAAGCTGTTAGCCGACAAGATCGATATGACCGATTTCATCGTCGAGGCCATTGAAAAAGCGGCCGGTTGACCTGAAATCCAGAACCATCGGATAAGAGGCTTTTTTTCGTCAATCGCTCATTTCAACCTTTTTTTTGGGGCGAAATGCGATTTTATCGGATTTTTCTTGACTTTTGGGGCCATTTTGAATAAATTGGAAATGCTTGCCGACCTGCGGGAATCTTCGGTAGGTAAGAAGAAGAAGTAAAAATCCGGAAGAAGAGGTAATGAATGGGAGTTCATTCAAAACAATCTTTTCAACACGTATTCTGTCGGCGCGGTTTCCGCGCGCCGGCCTTAAAAGGATAAAACTATTGATTAACTTTTTTTAGGAGATGTTGAGATGAAGAAGATGGTGATCTTGGCTGTAATGTTTTTCGTTTGTGTCTGTAGTGTTAATGCTGAAATGGTGGCTCACTGGAAGCTTGATGGCAGTGCTGATGATGAGACGGGTGCCCATAACGGCCAGGTGATGGGCAATCCGCAATTTACTGCGGGTGTTTTCGGTCAGGCCCTTCGGCTTGACGGGGTAGGCGATTATATCCAGGGAAGCGATTCGTCGTTCGACTTTGAAAACACCACTTTTTCCTTCGCCGCATGGTTTAAGACCGACAGTGGTAATTCAATTATTTTTTCAGAAGACGGCTACTATGCGGGATGGAATATCGCCCTGGAAGTTAATGGTCAAGTAAAAGTGCAGTTTAAAAATTCTTCGCTTGATGGTTACATAGGCAAGACAAATGATTCATATACTGACGGACAGTGGCATCATATAACAGCAAACATAACAACCAGTACGACGAATCCGAATGATAACCACGCGGATCTCTACATTGACGCAGGGCTGGTTTATGTAAATGAATTTACTGGCGATACTTACGATGCCAGCGACAACGACTGGAGAATCGGCGCGAGAGTGGGTGGAACCTATTTTGACGGTTGCCTTGATGATATTCGTATCTATGACCATGCTTTGTCTCAGCAGGAAATAAACGCTATTGTCCCTGAACCGGCGACGCTGATACTGTTTTCGCTGGGAGCAATATTGGCAAGCAAAAAGGGAAAAGGTAAAAACATCGTTAAGTAGAACTCTTTTATTAACCAACTATTTTTAGGAGATTTTGAGATGAAACGAATTTTATTGATTGCGAGTATTTTATTACTAACGGCTGGCAGCGCCAACGCGGATCTGACGGCGCACTGGAAATTCGACGGCGACGCCAACGACGCCGTGGGAACAAATAACGGAACCATTGTTGGAAATCCCCAATGGGGGCAAGGAGGCTGGAACGGCCAATGTATCGTCTTAAATGGCTCGAGTGATTACATCTCCCTGCCTGAGGCGGCTGTTACTACGTCTGAATTTACAGTAGCGGCCTGGGCAAATCACTACGGGATAGGTTATGGCGGAATAAATCCGGTTTTCACTCAACGCGATGATAATGCTTATGGAACAACCACTTCGAGTGTTGGTATTCTTTCTGATGATAGTACTTCTAATGCTAACGCTTCAATTAGAGGGAGTGTGGATGGGCACGGTTCATTACAGCTTAAAGATTCAATGAGGCCCTATAATGAATGGCATCATTATGCGATGGTTGTAACGCAAGCCGATTTCATTTTTTACATTGATGGACAGGAAGTAAATAGTACATTAAATACAGAGGATGGTATATACGATAACTCAATTGATCATGTTAATATTGGTGCCCATATTT
>CAZNET010000049.1:0-11110 GCA_964571885.1 uncultured Pirellulales bacterium | reverse complement strand
TGCTTGACGCGATCATTCGAAAGGCCGAAAGTCATACTCAGCCCGGCGGCGTGGAAAGAGTGCATTACGGCAGTGACATTGAAAATCAGCTTGACAAAATTGAACCGCTGGTCAGTCAGGAGCACGCCCTGGCGAAAAAATACGGCTCGCGATGGCTGGCGTTGAAGCTGCTCGAACAGGATCAGCAGATACTCGGACTCGGTCATAACTCCGAAGTCATCGATGCGGTGGCAAAAAGTATTTCACACCTGGAAAAACTTTATTCCGACAGTCCGGAAGTCCTCATTGCCGAGCAGCGATACGGTTTTGTCTCCGGTGTTTACGAACAGGCGGTCAACCGCACCGTCCAGCAGCGTCATCAGATCAGCGACATTGTGGATAAGGTGCTTCTAAACCGCGCACTGGGTCTGCCGATCTTTCTTATATTGATGTACGCAGTGTTCAAACTGACCTTTTGGGTCGGCGATCCGTTCATGGGCCTTATCGAAACGAGTTTCAACTGGCTGAGCGGATTTGTATCGGGATTCTGGCCCGCGGGATCGGACAGTATCATCAAATCGCTGCTGGTTGACGGCGTCATCGCCGGCGTCGGCGGCGTGATCGTTTTTTTGCCGAACATTCTCTTGTTGTTTCTCGGTATCGCGTTACTCGAAGATTCCGGCTATATGGCACGGGCGGCATTTCTAATGGATCGGGTCATGAAAAAGATCGGCCTGCACGGACGCAGCTTCATCCCGATGATGATCGGTTTCGGCTGTTCGGTCCCGGCCATCATGGGCACACGCATCCTCGACGACCGCAAAAGCCGGCTGACAACGATCATGGTTCTGCCGCTGATGAGCTGCGGCGCCAGACTGCCGATCTATGCGCTGATTATCCCGGCCTTTTTCCCCCCTAGATTACATGGCCTGGTAATGTGGCTAATCTATATGATCGGTATTTTTCTGGCGATTTTGCTTTCGCTTCTGCTGAGAAAGTCGATTTTGAAAGGAGACAGCGGATTGTTTTTGATGGAGCTGCCGCCCTACCGCATGCCGACGCTTCGCGGCCTGCTGATCCACATGTGGCAGCGAAGCAAGCTCTATCTGAAAAAAGCCGGAACCCTGATTTTAATGCTTTCGATCATCCTGTGGGCGATGACCAGTTTTCCCAGTCCCAGCCAGGAAAGTCTCGAAGGATTATCCGAAGAACAGGCCCAGCAGTCCGAACTTCAGTATTCGATCGCGGGCCGTATCGGTAAGGCGATGGAACCGGTGATAAGACCGATGGGCTTCGATTACCGGATCGGCACCGCCCTGATCGGCGCGCTGGCCGCCAAAGAGGTTTTCGTTGCGCAGATGGGGATCGTCTTTTCCATCGGCGAAGCGGATGAGGAATCAGAGACGCTGCGGTCAAAACTGAAAGAAGCGTATACGCCGCTGCAGGGCTTTTGCGTGATGCTGTTTTGCCTGATCAGCGCTCCGTGTGTGGCGACGCTGGCGATCTGCCGGCGCGCAACCAATTCCTGGAAATGGGCCCTGTTCCAGTACACCGGCCTGACCCTCATCGCCTATATCATCACAACCATCGTCTACCAGATCGGAACTATTATTTAAAAATAATAGGATTTATTTTATGGAGGCTATTATGAGAAAATTGTTGGGATCGGGTTTATGGATTTGTGTTCTTTTAATTGGAATGAACAGTGTTTTCGCAGTGGAGGACAACGGTTCGGAAGTAATAAATATCTGGCATTGCGCCAGTCCTACCAATGGATTCTGGGGGCTTCATGATACCCTTGAGGATTCAGGAATCGAGGTGGGTCTTGGTTTGACGACGCTTTATCAGGTCAATGTCAAGGGTGGGTTAAGCACCAACAACCGCAGAGGCAGGCACGTCGGCAGATACGATCTGGAAATGGTTGCGGACCTGGAACAATTAATGGGCGTCGAAGGCGGCTCGATATATATGCTGGGCTGGGGGGGCTGGCCCGACACCGAAGGGATCGACGGCCACTCGGTTGGTAGTGCATGGGGTATCAATGCCCTGGCGTATGGCAACCGTACACTTGATATCGTTGAGTTGTTCTATGAAGGTCCTTTTTTCAGTGACAAGTTTACGGTCTCATTTGGAAAAATGGATTTTACAGGTGTCTTTGACGCAAGTAAATATGCCGACGATGAATGCAGCCAGTTTCTAAATGCGTCGTTAGTCGATGATCCGGCGATTCCTTTTCCCTCGCAGGGTCTTGGTGTCGTTTTAAATTATGATGTCACTGATTCGCTTTACATAATGGCAGGTGTCGCCGACGCCCAAGCAGACAGCAGAGAAACGGGGTTCAGAACGACTTTCCACGAAGAAGATTACCTGTTTTACGCATTGGAGATCGGCAAAACGATCAATATAGAATCGGATAAAGGGCCGATGAACGGCACCTATCGTATCGGCACGTGGATCGACGGTCAGGAAAAATCCGGACTGACCAGCAGCAATACGACTCATGACGATATCGGTTTTTATACAAGCTGCGATCAACTGCTGATCAAGGAAAACAGCGACCCGGAAGACAGCCAGGGGTTGGGAGGGTTTTTCAGATACGGCTGGGCCGACAGCGAATATAATACCATTACTAATTTCTTCAGTGTCGGTTTTCAGTATCAGGGGCTGTTTGACGGCAGGGACGATGACATCCTCGGCGCGGGTTATTCAAGAGGCTTTTTCAGCAATGACGCCGGGGCCGACTATCCTCAGGATTACGAGTCTGTCGTCCAAGCGTACTACAACATGACCCTGTCACCGCGGGTTATCGTTAGTCCGAACGTCCAGTACGTATCCAATCCAGGCGGCGGCACCGGCACAACAGCCAAAGATGCAATCATCATGGGATTAAGAACAAATTTTTTGTTCTAATGATAAAACGGATTTACTCTTCGACTTGTTTTTTTCGGTACTGGATGTAGGCTTGGCGCATTAGGATGTAGGGATCGACGGCTTCTTCGGTGAGTGCTTCGTATTCGCCGAGGTGGAACGACATTTCATTTGTAAAGCGTGTTGCCCCGAGAGCGGCTTTGAGTTCACAGGATTCCAAATAAAAGAACGGATGCAGAAATATATCGCCTCCTTTGCCTCCGAAATCACGCAGTGACGACGGACCCAGCAGCGGCAGGACCAGGTAAAATCCGTGATTGAATCCCGCGACGGCCAGCGTTTGGCCCAGGTCTTCATCGACCTTCTCGATGCCGTGTTTATCCTTGGCCGGATCGCCGAAACCGAGAATTCCTTCGGTGGTATTGATGAGAAAGCGATCGAGCTCAGTGCCGGCGGCGTCTCCTTTTTCCTGCAGCAGGCAGTTGACATACCGTATCGGGGTGGACACATTACTGAAAAAATTACGAATACCGACGCGAGCGGGTCGGGGTGTAATATCAGCATAGAGTTCCGCCCCCGGCTTGACAATCCAGAAATAGACCGCATCGTTGAAACCGAAAAAAATCCGGTTGACTGACTCCAGCGGATCGTCAATTTCCAGCTTTTCCTGCTCGAACTCTTCCTCAAAGGCCGCGAAGTCCTCGTCAAACTCATCGGTTTCCACCGCGGTATCACTGACACCGAAACTCGTTTCATTTTGCAGAGCATGAGAATTGTTTTTGTTATTTTGAGGATTTTGGCAACCCGCAAGCAGCAGGAAAAAACCAACCAGCACCGCTGATAAATATTTCATAACGTTCTTCCCAATAAATCACACAAAGATTTTATAAGGTTTTTTTTGGATTTTCAAACATTCTTTCCAAAAGGTTTAAATAATATCAACAGGATCGGCAGCAGCGTCAGATCGGCGATCAGGGCGGTGATCATCGTGATACCGGTGAGCAGGCCGAAGTAGATATTCGGTATGAAATTCGAAAACACAAGGATCGAAAAACCGATGGTAATCGTGATCGTCGTGTAATACATCGCGAAACCAATGCTGCCGTGACAGCGGTACATCGTTTTGGTGTAATCGTAGTCGTTCTCGATCTCATGCTTGAAGCGGTGGACATAGTGGATCGCGTCATCGACGGCGATGCCGATGCCGATGGCCGCGATGGTGATCGTCATCATATCCAGCGGAATATCGAACAAACCCATAATCCCGAGTACGACCGCGACCGGCAGGGTGCTGGGAATCATGATGATGACCGCGACCTTCAGGGACCTGAACAGAATAAAGAACATAAACGTGAGGATCAGCGAGGTGATGCCGAATGTTTTGACCTGCGAATCGAACAGGCTCTGAAGCATATTATTATATAAAACGAGCATGCCGGCCAGGTGGACATTGTCCTCGCTTGTATCCAGTTGACGGACCAGATCTGAACGCATGGTTTTTAACAGTTCGTTTCGCCGAAGGTCCTCTTTCGAATCGATGATCCGAACCCAGAAACGTACCTGGCTATGTTCGATCGACACGTAAGGCTCTAACAGCAGGTCTTTGAATTTTTCGGGTGTCTCGTTATACAACAGCGCCAGATCAAAACTGTCGAGTGATCTATCTTTATTGAGTTTTTCGGCAATTCTGATAAGACTGGCCAGCGAAAGAACCTTGCCGGTCGCGGGCAGGTCCTGCAGATAATTATGGATGTTTTTGATGGTCTCTATCTTGTGAGCGGTAAACCAGTATTTTTCGCTGTCCTGTTCGAGTTCAAATTCTTCGAATTCGTCAAAGACAGCGTCCTGTTCGTTAGTGAAATTCCCGGTGACCGCATCATTTTCGTCTTTCGGAAAATCGACGATCACATCGAGCGGTGTCGTCCCGCCGAGCTTGCGGTCGATCAGTTCCAGACCCTGATATATTTCAGAATCTTGTTTAAAATAATTAATGAAGCTGTTTTCTACTTTCAGTCTTGTGATCCCCCAAATACTGAGTGCGAAAATAAACAGCGTCATAAAAGCGATCACTACTTTGTGTTGGTCGGTGAATTTAGCGAGAATGCTTGTAAGCGCGAAGCGCTTTTTTTTAAGAGGTCTGACCTTTTCTTTGGGCAGCAGTGCGATCGTCAAAGGAAACAGCAGAAAAGTCACCAGAAAAGAAACGATCAATCCGGCCATCATCATCCATCCAAAATTAATGACCGGCAGGATCCTGGAAAAGATCAGCGAAGCAAAACCCGCGATCGTTGTGACAACCATGAAAAAGCAGGGATTGAATTTTGCCATCAGGGTTCGACGGATCAGTAGGGGATGCTGCTCGTCTGGACAGTTCGTGTCGAACTCACGGTAGCGAACGATCAGGTGAATCACAATGGCCAGTGTCATAATAAGCTGAAGCGAAATAAAGTTCGAAGAGACAACCGTCACTTCCAGCCCCAGAAGCCCCAGCAGACCGGCCATGCAGAGAACCGATACCAGACAGCACAATATCGGTAAAATCACCCAGCGGAACCTCCGGAAGATCGACCCCAGCGCGACGATCAAGAGCAATAGAACACTGGTACCAAAAACCTTCAGGTCGTTTTTGATATAGGTGATCATGTCATCGGCGATCATATCCAAACCACCGAGAAACAATTCTCCTGCGTTACGGTATTGATCGAGAATATGTCTTATCCGGACAATCATTTGGTGATTTTCTTCACGTTTTATTTCTCTAAGCCCGTCTATTTTGTTTTCGAGCCGCTCCAGTTGCGCTTGTTCATCTTTCGTTAAAGGCCGTTCGTCTTCTATTCGATTCAATTCGGTCCGTCTCGTAAGCAACTGATTGAGTGTTTCATCCCTCGAAAGGTATATCAGGATTCCGGTTGTATTGGCATCGGAGCTTAAAAGCAGGTCCTCGTAGACCGGGCTGCCGCTCAGCTCCTCTCTCGCTAATTGTTTGTTGACCTCGGACGAGCTTAAAGTCGGAAGCTCGGATGTTAATTCTTTCAGTTCCAGAGGCGGGCTTTGCAGCAGAGGGACATCCAGAATTGAGAGAACCGACGAGACGCCTTTTACGGACCGAAGGTTATCGACCAGAGCAGATAAAGTATCGAGATTTTCCGAATCGAACAAATCCGTTTCGGGATTGAATGTCACGATAAGAAACGATTGACTGCCGTAGCGTTCGTCGATCGTCTGGCTGTAGAGCAGGTCTTTATCTCCTTCGAGCAAAAGTGTATCGGCCGAGGCGTCAATTTCAAAATTTCTGACATTGTAAGCAAGGGGAGCAATGATCAATACCAGCAGAAACATCACGAGATAAGGGTGTTTGATGATACGGTCAAAAAATAAACTTAATACCGGGTAGAACTTCATGTCACGTTGTATTCGTCCTTAAATTTCATATCATCCGGAAGATGGTTTTGTTAGACTGGCGATAAGATCTTCAACGGTTCCGTTACTGAGGATATCGTTAAACTGCGACCGGTATGTCTGAAGGATACTGACTCCCTCAACTTCCACATCGTAGATTAACCAGCCGGTTTTGGCTTTGTAAAATTTATAAAGCATCTCGATTTTCCGTTGGTCCGAGACCAGTTCCATCGGTATATGAACCGCATTTTTCTTTTTTACAGGATCTCTATAAACCGGTTCTTCGTCTTCATACAAATTAACTTTATCCAGGTACGACGAGGCTAATTTGTTCTTAAAAAGTTTTGTGAACTTTTTCTGTTGCTCTTTGCTGAGTTTCGGCCAGTGTTTTCTGCCCAGCGAAAGCTTGGCCATTAACTCAAGATCGAACAGAGGAACGGCGAGCTTTTCGATCTTCGCCTCTTTCACATTTGGATCAAGCTGTTTGTCGGTCAGTATATTTATGATTTTTGTCCAGTTCGTTTGGAGGATTCGGGTGGGACTATTGGGCTCGGTTTTTTCGGCCAAACATAGATCGCGACAAAGCATCAAACATGACAGCATAAGGATAATCTTTTTCATTTTACAATCCTGCTTCAAAAAGAATAATATAAATGCATCGGCAATATTTGAACATCTTAGTTAAAAAAATATTGTCCGGCAAGAAAAAACAGCCAAACGCCGTAAAACAGCGATTTTTATACTATCATAAATAAAGGTATGACGGTTAAATCCGTCATTTTCTGAAACCGTTTGGGTTTAATAAATATCGAGGGCAGCTCTAAAATTCTTTTTGTCGGACAAGCAAATCTTTTTGTTTGCGTACATCGTCAGACAAAAGCCGCTTTAGCTTCATTTGAAGCTGATTTGCAGTGCTTGACGGAAATCAAAAATCTTCACCTTACACCATGTACCTATTTGCCTTCACCTGCTTTCATCGATTTCTGTCAATATCAAGACAGACGTTTTCCATAGATTAATAAATCTTTGTTTATAAAAACTGTCCCCTACGGCATGTTGATCGATTTGTTTGTTCGGTTTTTCATCGACACCCTTGAGAATAATTCAATCAAACCACAGGCGCCTCGCCACAACCTTTAAGATAAACCTCATCTAACTGCGGGATAATACAGACGAAATCAAAACATTTCCCCTTATTCTGTCTTTATTTTCAGCCATTATATTATTTTATATATTCATCGATTTATAAATTGAACCTGTTTGAAAGCTTTGACTTATTTTGACAATGATGATATAATGCCGTTTCAAAAGCATAGACGATTCTACATTTTTAGGAGCATAAAAATGAAAAGAAATTTGATTGTTTTAATTTCAGCGTTTGTCATCTTATCCGTCCAGGCGTCTATTTGTGCGGATATCAGATTACCCGCGATTATTAATGATCATATGGTTTTACAACAGAATCAGCCTGTAAATATGTGGGGCTGGGCCGACCCGGGTGAGACCGTAACGGTTTCATTTTCAGGCCATCTTTCAAAATCAGCGGCGGCGGTAACCGCAAGCGACGGAAAATGGAAAATGAAGCTCACCGTCCCCGAAGCCGGCGGACCTTATACGCTTGTGTTTGAGGGTAATAACAGAATCGAAATCAATGATGTCATGGTCGGTGAAGTCTGGGTATGTTCCGGTCAATCAAACATGGAGTTCGGCATTAAGGGTGTGAATAATGCTGAAGAGGAAATAAAAAGCGCGGAAAAATATTCTATGATCCGTCAATTCAGACCGCCGAGACATGCCGCTGCTGAACCGCAGGAAGATTGCAAAGGCCAGTGGTTGATATGCGATTCGGAAAACGTGCAGCATTATTCCGCGGTCGCGTTTTTCTTTGCCCGAGAACTGACGGATGAATTGAATGTCCCCATCGGCCTGATCCACTCGTCATGGGGAGGTACTCCCGCTCAGGCGTGGACGCGAAAAGAGGTGATTGACCAGTTCCCCTATTACGTTGAGCAGAAAAAGAAAATCGAACAGTCAAAAATCAATCCTGACCGTTTTGAAACCGAACTTGAAAAAAAGATCGAACAATGGAACACTCAAGCCGCTTCGATGGATACCGGTATGGAGGAAAACTGGTATGATCCGAAACTCAATGACAGTAACTGGAAGACAATGTCCATTCCGGTGAGATGGGAGAAAGTTATCGGGCAATTCGACGGCATTGTCTGGTTCAGGAAGAAAATCGATATTCCCGAATCGCTGTCAGGAAAGGATCTGTATCTTCATCTCGGGCCCGTTGATGATATGGATATTACCTGGGTGAACGGCGAGAGGGTCGGTTCAATGCAGGTTTACGGCAACTGGAAAAAATACAGACGATATCAAGTGCCGGCCTCAATACTCAAAGAAAAAGACAATGTGATTGTCGTAAGAGTCTTGGACGTTTCGGGCGGCGGCGGAATGCACGGCAATGCCAAATTGATGAAACTGACGGATCGTTTTCAATCAGAATCCGTTCCGCTGGCAGGTGATTGGCTGTATCGTAAAAGCTGCAGTACACGACATCTTCCGAGATACCCACGTCCATTTAAGATTCAGGACCAGCATGTTCCTTCGGCATTATACAACGGCATGATCGCACCGGTTATCCCCTATACCATTCGAGGTGCGATCTGGTACCAGGGCGAATCGAACGCCAGCAAGGCCCATCAGTACCGCAAACTCTTCCCGGCGATGATCGAAAACTGGCGCGTTGACTGGGGACAGGGCAATTTTCCGTTCTATTTCGTTCAGCTTGCCAACTTTACGAAGGTCCTGCCCGAACCGGCTGACAGTGACTGGGCGGAATTGCGCGAAGCACAGTTGATGACACTGGGACTCGAAAATACCGGCATGGCGGTGACAATCGATATCGGCGACGCGAATGACATTCATCCCCGGAACAAGCAGGATGTCGGCAAACGCCTTTCGCTGTGGGCACTGGCTAAGGATTACGGCAGGGATATCGTCTATTCGGGGCCACTCTATAAAATGATGGAGATCGACGGCAGTAACGTGATCATCCATTTCGATCATGCGGGATCGGGACTCACAGCCAAAGGCGGTTCGCTTAAGGGCTTCGCTATCGCCGGGCCCGACCGAAAGTTCGTCTGGGCGGACGCTGAGATCAAAGGTGACACGGTGGTGGTCAGCAGCAGCGAAGTTGCAAAGCCGGTCGCGGTCAGATACGCCTGGGCCAAAAATCCGGTCTGTAATCTTTATAATCAAGAAGGCCTGCCCGCGTCGCCTTTCAGAACAGACAACTTCCCGTGCATCACAAAGATCATCAAAGACTAAATCACAACATTGTCAGGCTGAAAATGAAGATTTAGTCTCTAAGAGAATCCCGCATGTGCAAAGAATTCGCACAGGCGGTCATATTTATGCTCCGCACAATTTATTTTTTATCCTTCGATGGTTGCGGATTCTTTTAGTTTGTCCACAAACTGATCGATGACATCTTTTTTCGCTTCTTCTTTGATCTGCTGGGCGATGTGGTCCTTGACGTCGTCGAAGGCGGCGGTGGTTTCGGGTTTTCGATCGTAAAGTTTGGCAATGTGGTAGCCATATCGGGTCTGGAAGATGTCACTGACCTGACCGGGATTTAGATTGAATACGATGTCCTCGAACTCTTCGACCATGTTGCCTCGCGGAAAGTAACCCAAATCGCCGCCCTTGTCGGGACAATCCGAAAAGCGGGTCGCAACGGCCTCAAAGGATTGTCCGGAATCGAGCTGCTGCTGGGCCTGACCGATCATTTCCTGTGCGGTTTTCTCGTCGGTCTGCCAGTTGATGTGTTTGACAATATGCGAGACGCGGATCTGCTCGGGTGTTTTAAACATTTGTTTGTGTTCGTTATAGAACTTCTCGATCTGCTTTTCGTCCGGCTCAGGAACATCTTTCGTGAGATCACGGATAAACTGCTCGATCTTTAACTGTGTTTTCACCGCGTCGGCAATGTTCTTCTTCTCTTTATCAGCGATCTGATCAAAGGTCTTGCCGTCCTGCTTGAAGTTCTTTTTGACCTCTTCCATTGCCGATTCGAACTGCTCGGCGGGAACATCCTCGACATTTTTCTCTGCGTATTGCTTGATGAGTATTCGCTCGATGATATTCTCACGGGACCATTCGCGCAGCGTTTTTTCCTGCTCTCCGGGCGGCTGATCCGTGAAGACCCGCTGATAATCCGAGCGGAGCCGGTTCGATTCCTGCTCGATGAGTTTTTCGTCAATTGTTTCGCCGTTTACTTTCAATACCATAGTTTATTCCTTAATTGGGGCGATTATAACGGATTGAAGATTGATATTCAAGGGCAAAAATGAGGGCGTTTCAGGGGATACTGAGCAATTGGTCCCAGGCGGTGGTGTATTTTCTCGATCGGCGGTTGAATTTGGTCTGCCACGGCTTTGCGAGGCCCTCGGCCGCGATGCGGATCGGCGCGCCGGGCAAACGTGTATTAACCGCGTCGATGGCCCTCATGAGCCGTTTGGACTTTTCACGGTCCATTGTGTCGAACAGGCTAAGCTGCAGGTTATCTTCGGTGACCAGTTCGGTCAGGACAACGCCTGATTTTTTGAATTTGCAGTTCGGCTTGTAGATTTTTTCGATCGCGGCTTGAGCGGCGGCGACCAGTTGTATCGAATCGTTGGTCGGTGTCTCGAAGGCGGTGGTATATGAATTAAAATATTTGTCCTTGATAAATCGGCTGGTGGTGACAAAGACCGTCAGAATCCGGGCGAAGATATTTTCCTCGCGCAGCTTCTCTGCGGCACGGGCGGCGTAGGAGCAGGTCGCCTGTTTGAGGTCGCCGAGGTTGGTAATATCTTTG
>CAZNET010000048.1:0-11364 GCA_964571885.1 uncultured Pirellulales bacterium | reverse complement strand
TTATACCACTTTAGTTGCCGCTGTTTTTATGACTGCCAATGTTATTCTCGCAGATTGAAAATTCAAAATTATATATAAATAGAATTAAAATAAGATAATTTCAAAATAGTTTTTTGGAATGTTGAAAGTAAGAATAATTTGATGTCAGCGGATTGAAGATATATAACTGGGAAATACCAATTTTAGTTCATAAAAAAGATCACGTCTTTACTTTTATAATTAATTTTTTATAGATAAGTATTTTCTTCGTGATCTTCTTACCTTCGTGGTTTTATTCACACAAGAGCCGACAACGTCGGCTCCTAATTTTAATTTTTACTTTGTGGTTTTACGTTCTGATTTTTGATATTTAATTTCACCCTGGTAAAAGGGGCCACGTCTTTATTTTTGCATTATCTCACGGCTCTTCGAAATGCTTTTTTACATTCATTGTTTTCCACAACAGCATAGGATGCCTTGCGATTCTTGCCTGCAACCGGATATCTCCTGTTATAAGCGAAGGCACTATCCGCCCCTTTGCATTAACCGCGTCAAGAAAATCCATCTCTTTTTTCGTAAAGGGAAAAACCGCTGAAAGACTCTTCCTGCAACCATCGACCCATCGCTGTGTAAATGCCGCGACGTCTTTTCCGTTTGTAACAGTTTTATGTAACATAGGCAGCAGCATATTTTTCAGTTCATCGGTTTCAAAAGCAATATCATTAAGCGAGATGGCCCTGAAATCCTTCCGATTTAAAGCGCCATAAACCACAAAAGCAGCACGAAGGTGTTCCGGAATAAATTTACAATGTTTTAACAACTGGTAAACATCGAACAGGTCTCTTGTCTGATGCCGGGCAAATAATGCGGCCAGTTTACCCGCCGCTAATTCATGGATATCTACAACGGGTATATCCCGGGCTTGATAGTCGCCAAGAATTCGAGAATCCCGCTTTACTGTTTCCCATAGAGGCTGTCTGAACATATAATTCAGGTCGATTTGCAGATTTGCCGAATGACCGGTAAAACTTTGAAACGTCAGTTGCCATTTTCCTCCCACGTGCTCGGCGGGTATATGCCTGACTGTAAAACCTTCGCGGGAAAATACCGCCTCAACTGCCTGCTCTACCGCCGGACGCTCTGAAAGCATATTCTCTCGATTGACGGCCCCGATATAATTTAAATCAATATCGACGGAAAGACGCGGCAGATTTAGCTCGAATAAATTTAACGCTGTACCGCCTTTCAATGCCAGCTTGCCTTTAAGAAATGAATGCGAATTCAGCATGTTCAGTAAATGCAAAAGCTGTATGACTTTTTCAATCACATCGTCACGAAAGCCCGATGAATCCGCAATAGAAACAATTTCCTTGTATGATATCCTCATAGTATACGCGTCCACGATCGGTTAAGTATTTCTTCCGGAACGATGAGGTTCCACTCTTTGATCCATTTCCCCCCTTTCTTTTCTCCTCGCAAAAGGTAGTGAGGACGCTTAGGCTTTGACGAATGCAGTATTTCAAGATGTTTATCATCCACCAACAACCGTTCTTTGTGCTGATCGAGGAAGAATCCCACCTTGGCCGCTGTTGTCGCGTTTTCGAGAAGAACAACATACTCTACGACTTCTTCCAGATCAAAAAACTCGATCGCTTCGAGGCTTCGCCATATTTCTTCCCAGCCGCCGCAATATACAGGACGATGCAGCACATCGACTAACGTTCGTTCCAGAGAAGCAACAGAAACCTTCACGCCGTTGCGATCGACCTGTCTTACGCCAAAATTCGATTTTCCTTTTTTTTGTAAGACACCTGCAACGCTTACAGGCAGGAACCGCCAGCCGTGAAATTCAAACGGACGAGAGCCGCCGGCTGTTTGATAAGTCAGACGATTATAAGTAGTATAAGCCCTGCCGTGAAATTCAAGCGCCGTGTGGTAAACCAGTACGGCATCACGGCTCATTCTGCTTGCCAGAATAAACAAATCCGGCGTAAAACTCTCAGGATTCGCACCTTCCGGCACCGTTGCGTATAAACCTTGTTTTATTCGGATGATATGGCCGTTCTTGTAATGATAAGCAAGCCAGGCCCCCGCGGCTCTGTCCTTTGTAGTTCCGCGCCTGCGAAAAAAAGCTCTGACTTGATCTGTTGTAAAAACCGGATTTTCTGCAAAAAACTTATTCATAACTTTATTATTTGAACTATATCGTCATAATACACAAACATATTATGTAATACGGCAATAAATGTCAAATGTTTTACTGTATTTTTGACACTATTTGCATTAATACATAAATTTATTATGTATTACAGCGATAAATGTCAAATAAGCACTCACTTAGCCTTGATCATCTCAGCGGCTTTTTTGCCGGATTTGAGCATGCCGCCGAAAATCGGACCCATTCTCGGCAGGTTGTAGGTCGAGCACACGCTCATCCCCGTAACATACAAACCCGGATAGATCTCGCTTGTCTTTTCGACAACACCCTTTTCCGAATCGTCCACCGCCATGAAACTCTCGCGAATCCTGCCCGGCAAAAGATCGGGAATTCTATCCTGAACCATCGCCACGATCTCCGCCGGATGTCCCGTAGCGTCGATCACGAATTGTGACCCCATGCAGAACGGATCGACGTGCAGTCTCGATAATCGGATACCCGTACTGTTTACCACCACACCCTCGATGCAGTCCTTCTTAATGATTACATCTTCGACATCGATCAGATTGAAGATCTCCGCCCCGGCCTGTTTGGCCTTGAAGCAAAGCCCCGTCGCGAACTCCACCGCATCGACCGCATACAGCTCGCCCATTTTTTCATGGCCGATCCCGAACTCGTCGATGATCTCGGTATCCTCAAAGATCACAATATTACACCCCGCGGCGCCGCCCCAGATCCCGCCGCCGATAGCAAGCTTCTTCTCGACCACCGACACCTTCATCCCCGCCCTGGCCAGATAATACGCCGCCGTCAATCCCGCCGGCCCGGCCCCGGCAATGATCACATCGTTCTCAAGCCGATCCAAAAGCTTTTGATTGTACCGTTCGATGATCGCGCGGGAAATCGCTGTTTCCTTCATAACAAAACTCCTTTCCAAAAAAAATACGCTCCGACAAGGGAGCGCATCGCAAATATTATCTGCCTCCCTTCGCAGGTTCTAACCTGTTCAGGTTCAGAGGGTCATCCCGACCGCCGGGATATCTCAGCCGCAGGCTTAGCCCGCAGCTCCCCTGGCATATTATTATATTTTCCTGACTATCTTAGAGTATGTTCGCGAAAAAGCAAATTATTTTTCTGGCCAGCTCAATTCCTGCATAAACCGCTCGATCTCAGGCATGATTTTATCATGTCCTGTCTGCGGATATGTTACTCGGTATTTAATATACCAGTCGCCGTATTTGAACAAATAAAGCAGTGAAAGCGTTGCGATCTTTTGACCGGAAAAAACGGATTGCATTGAAAACGTCGCTCGTTTGCCGCGGTAAACATGTCCGTTTTGTTTTATTGCAACATCTTTTTTAATTAATAATTTTGAACTTCGGCTGAATCGTAACACCGCCTCACAGGCTTGTTCGAAATGACCGGGAAAGTTTCTGTCATGCGCTGAAGGAAAAATAAAAACAGTCATTTCCGTATTGCCGCCGATATGCTGGATCTCATAAGCGACTGATATATCCCTGCCCTGAGGATCATATTTCCTGACCGGCCCCCTGACAAAAAGCCCGGCCATCGAAGGAAATTTCATGCCGGAATAAGGATGAACATAAACATCATTCCAATCTGCAGGCGTATCGATCAGCGGCGGCGACGATGCCCGCCAAAGAAGCGCAGTGTTTGAGATATTCGGGTCACAAGGATCGACGAAAACAGTCGTAAAATAAAAATGACCGTCCTGAGGAATAAAGCGCTTCGGCGGCCTGGGGATTTTCTGTACAAAACCATCGGGTATTATCCCGGCCTGAAAGACGAAGCCTTCGGCGGGTGTTGTCTCGGTCGCACAAATCTTCCAGACAAGAACAGGTTCCTCATCCTCAAGATGATAGACTTCGATCGCCCCAAGGTATCGGTCCCGCCATTGCTTATCAAGTTCAAATGTATTATAAAAAACCATTTCCGGAAGTAATGGCTCAGGGCAACCCGAAAGCAGAAAAAGCAGACCAAAAAGCGATAACATGAAAAATCCACGGCTAAAGAACGGTTTCATAAGACTCTCCTGAAATCATGTTCTGATATACTTTCGAAACGATCATAGCAATTTTCTGAAAATCTTGCAATTCTTTTTTCGCTGCAAGCAAGAGAGACTTTACATCTTCGTTATTTTTATTTATGATGAGGTGTCAACTAAATTAAAGGATAAATTAAGTTATGGCGCAAAAAGGATTTACGCATCTGCACCTTCACAGTCAATACTCGCTGCTCGACGGCGCGATCCGCATCGCGGACCTGCTGGAAAAGTGCAAACAATATAAAATGGATTCGGTGGCGGTCACCGACCACGGCAATATGTTCGGTGCCATTGAATTTTATACAAAAGCAAAAGCCGCGGAGATAAAACCCATCATCGGTATCGAGGCCTATATTGCACCGACCAATCGCTTCGACAAAACCAAAATGTCAATGAAGGACTCGTCACATCACCTGGTTCTTCTCGCGGAAAATAACACCGGTTACAAAAACCTGCTCAAGCTGGCGAGTATCGGCTATACCGAAGGTTTTTATTACCGGCCCAGGATCGACAAAGAGATCCTCGCCGAGCTCAACGAAGGCCTGATCGCCACCAGTGCGTGTCTCAGCGGAGAGTTGGCAAAGCTGTTACTGGCAGGAGATGAAAAAAATGCCCGTGCGGCGGTCGAAAGCTATCTTCAGATCTTTGGACTTAATCATTTTTTCATCGAGATCCAAAACCACGAAGGCGATGACACCGACGCCAGAGAAATGCTGATCGATCTCGCTCGAAAAACAGGCGTCGGTCTGGTTGCGACCAACGACGCGCATTTTCTCGATGCCGATGACTATCAGGCCCATAACTGCCTGTGCTGTATCAGTACCGGCAAGATGGCCGACGATCCCGAGCGAATGATCTATCCGCCGGACGTCTATGTGAAAAGCCCCAAAGAAATGCGCGAACTTTTCGCCGATGTTCCCGAAGCCTGCGACAACACGCTGGCGATCGCCAGGCGATGCGATGTCACCATCGACCTTTCGACCCAGCACGCCCCGAACTATGTCCCCGCCGACGGCTCGTCGCCGGAAGATTTCCTGACAAAAACCTGTTATGAAAACGCGAAAAAGATCTACGGACAGATCACCGACGAGATCAAATCCCGCCTCGACCGCGAACTGGAGGTCATCGAATCCAAAGGATTCTCCAGCTACTTCCTGATTGTCTGGGATTTCTGCCGATACGCCCATCAAAACGATATCCCCGTCGGTGCCAGAGGCTCAGGCGTCGGAACCCTCGTCGGCTACTGCCTCGGCCTGTGCGATGTCGATCCGATCAAATATGACCTGCTGTTCGAGCGGTTCATGGACCCGGCACGAAACGAAATGCCCGATATTGACATCGACATCTGCCAGGACAGCCGCCCGAAGATCATCGACTATGTCCGTAAAAAATACGGCCACGTCGCCCAGATCATTACCTACGGAACCATGAAAGCCCGCGCCGTCATCCGCGATGTCTGCCGGGTGAAAAATATCCCGCTGGCCGAGGCCGACCGCCTGGCAAAGCTGATCCCCGATTCGCTCGGCGTGACACTCGACAAGGCCCTTGAAACCGAACCCAAATTAAAAGACGAATACGAACAGAACCCCCGGATCCGCGAGGTCATCGATATCTGCAAAAAACTCGAAGGCCTGACCCGTCACGCCTCGGTCCACGCCGCCGGTGTCGTTGTCGCCGAGGAACCGCTCACCAATTACATTCCGTTGTACAAAGCACCCGGTTCCGATGACATCATCACGCAGTTCGACGGCCCGACGGTCGAAAAGGTCGGCCTGCTGAAAATGGATTTTCTCGGCCTCAAAACACTCAGTGTACTCGAAGGGGCGCGAAAATTAGTTAAGGAAAACCACGATCAAGACATTGACCTGCAAGCGATCGACATCACCGACCCGAAGGTTTTCGAATTATTTGCCGCCGGCCGAACCAAAGGTGTCTTCCAGTTCGAATCCGGCGGTATGCAGGAACTGCTCATCCGCATGAAACCCGACCGCATCGAGGACCTCATCGCCGCCAACGCGCTCTACCGTCCCGGCCCGATGATCCTCATCGGCGACTACTGCGACCGAAAACACGGCGCCAAGTGGGACCTGCCCCACCCCATCATGAAAGAGGTCCTCGAAGAGACCTACGGCATCATGGTCTACCAGGAACAGGTCATGCGTATCTGCAACCGCCTCGGTGACATCCCGCTGCGGGAAGCCTACAAGTTGATCAAGGCCATCAGCAAAAAGAAAGCCAAAGTCATCGCCAAGGAAAAACAGCGCTTCATCAAAGGCAGCACCGAAAAGGGACTGTCCAAAAAACAGGCCAACGAGATCTTCGAACTGATTGAGCGGTTTGCCGGTTACGGCTTTAACAAAAGTCACTCAACACGCTACGCCTTCATCGCTTATCAGACCGCGTATATGAAGGCCCACTGGCCGGTCGAATTCATGGCCGCCCTGCTGACCTACGAAATGGGCAATACCGACAAAGTCGTCGATTACATCGGTGAGTGCAGGGAAATGGACATCGAGGTTATGCCGCCGGATATCAACGAAAGCGGCGTCAGCTTCACCCCGATCTACAAAGGTCACGGCCCGGAGAAAAAAGGCGTTATCCGTTTCGGCCTGGCCGCGGTCAAAGGCGTTGGCGAAAAGGCCGTCGAACAGATCATAGAGGCCCGCGAACGGGTCGGACGATTCGAAAGCCTGTTCCATTTCTGCGAAAATGTCGATCTGCGCTCGGCAAACAAACAGGTCCTCGAATCGCTCATTAAATCCGGGGCCTTCGACCGCCTCGGCGGCAACCGCGCACAGATGACAGCCGGCCTCGAACAGGCCATGCAGAACGGTGCCGCCCTGCAAAGCGACCGAAGTGCCGGCCAGATGAACCTGTTCGGCGCCTCGGCCGCAAAGCAGGATTACGCCTCCGACCATAAGAGACTGCCGCAGGTCGCCCCCTGGCCCGAAGCCCAGATGCTCGCCTTCGAAAAAGCCGTCCTCGGCTTCTATGTCACCAGCAACCCCTTAAGTCACCACGCGGAAACGATCAATCTTTACTCAACAACCAATACCTCCCGGTTTACCGAATCCTCGTCGAACACAGACATCATCGTCGGCGGTATGGTGACAAAGATCCGCAGACACGTCATCAAAAGCGGCCGAAATGCCGGGGCAAAAATGGCCGTCTTTATTCTCGAGGACCTCCAGGGAACCGTCGAAACGGTCCTGTTCCCAGAAACGCTGAATAAATACGCGGATCTGCTTATCGAGGACACGATCGTTTTCGTCAAAGGCAAACTGGACTTCAGACGCGAAAAGCCGAACCTGATCGCCGATGAACTGATAGGCCTCGAACAGGTCCGCGAAAAACTGACCTCGCGCGTCAGGATCAACCTTGAAGCCGAAAACGTGACCAAAGAAAAAGTCATCCAGATCAAAACCCTTTGTCAAAGTCACCGCGGCAAAAGCCCGGTCTATATCTCGGTCAACACCAGCAAAGGCGTCGTCCTGACGCGGATCAACGGCAATTTAATGGTCAACCCCGACCTGGATTTTTGCAGGCAAATGCGAACCCTCGTCGGTGAAAATAATTTCCAGTTAAGCTGAAACCCTATGCAGACAGAAAAACTCAAAGGCAGATTAATCGTGCTCGACGGCCCCGACGGCTGCGGCAAAAGCACCCAGGCAAAAATGCTCTCACAATACCTCACCGACCGTGACATCCAAACCGCAATGTTCCGCGACCCCGGCACTACCGCCATCGGCGAACAGATCCGCACCATCCTGCTCGACCCGCGAAACGAAGCGATGGACACCCGCACCGAGCTGATGCTCTACATGGCCGCGAGGACCCAACTCTGGGCCGAATGCATCAGGCCCGCACTTGAGCAGAACAAATGCGTCATCCTCGACCGCTGGCTCTCCAGCACCTGCGCTTACCAGGGTTATGCGGGTGACTTCCGCCTCGACAACGTGATCCGAATGGGAAATGACTGCCTCGAACGACCCTGGCCCGACCTGACGATCATCCTCGACATCGACCTCGAAACCGCCACCAAACGACTTAACCGAACACTGGACCGAATGGAACAGAAATCCGCCGACTACCACAAAAAAGTAAGACAAGGCTTTCTCAAACTGACCGAAAAAATCCAGAACACAACCATCATCAACGCCGCCGAAAACATCGACACCGTCCACACCAACGTCCTCAATGCAATCGAAAACCATTTCTGATCCAAACCAACAAGCACATTCTAATTTTCCGGTTTGTTCCATTGTCATTGCGAGAAGCGCTAGCCCCGCGGCAATCTCATATTGCCTGCCCCGCCATAGCCCAAGCCCTTCGTAGCCTCGGAGAAGAAGGATTAACGACGCCGGGTCATCCCGAGCCTGCCGAGTGATCCATTAGAATAAGAAAAATTCCTTAACCCATCGAAAATCACTTACCATTCATCACTTCGATTAAAATCAGTGCAAAGTCGTCCGATCCAGCCAGTATCCGCTTGTAGGTGTCATGCTGCTTGGACAATACCATAAGCAGATCACCTTTTAAACCGGTTTGCTTCGCAGGATCCCTTCATAAATAATCAAATGTGTAAGCAAGAAAGAATTAGAGCACTTGCACCCCGCAAAGTGTAAAAGAGCAAAGTGCAAAGGGTTATTCCAAGTCCAGGACAATACGAAATCCGTAGTCGTAGTTCCGATTGCCCGGGTAGATGCTGATGCGGATTGCCACACGACAGAAGTTCGCATAGCTGTTCCAACCGCCGCCGCGGAGAACATGGTAGCTTCCGCTGGCAGGACCGGTTGGATTATCATACGGACTTGTATCATAGTAATCTGAGCCGTACCAGTCATTGCACCATTCCCAGACATTGCCCGCCATATCATAAAGACCGTAGCCGTTAGCAGCAAAGGTGCCTGCGGGGGAGGTATATGGATATACCCAGTCACTCCAGTCCGGATGATAACCTGTTGTCGGATTTTCATCGTACGGGTAACTGCCGGGATTGGCGTAATAATTCGCCCGGTCATGACTGATGTTGGGGTCGTTCCAGGGGAACCGCCTGCCGGCCAGTCCGCCACGCGCCACATATTCCCACTCGGCCTCGGTGGCAAGACGATAGCCGTGTTTGGCGAAATTGCAGTCCCAGGTAGAAAGGTCGTAGCATTCTTCGTAACCTTCGGCGCTGCTTCTCCAGTTGCAATAGGCAACCGCCCCGTACCAGCTTACCAAGACCATAGGGTCATCGGACATGTCACGACCAGGGGGTGTGCCCTTGGTCCTTACACTGAAATCAGGGTCGCTAAAATCAATCTGACTGTAAGTTGAAGCGCTATGTGTATCACAGTACGGGTAACTGTTGCCAGTATCGGAGACCGCATAGACAACACCGCTTACAACTTTTAACTGAGCCGGATAGGCCCAATTAAGGAAATCACAGTACTGCTGATTGGTGATCTCGTATTTACCCATAAAGAACGCATCCAGCAATACCGGATGCAGAGGCAATTCATCATCATAGCCCTCTGGTGCGAAATGGTCGCCCATCTCGAATCCGCCATGCGGTATATAGACCATATCGTCTGGGATATTGGGATCACCGCTCAGCCACAGATTGGCCATGACCGCGAAATCAGCCATATTGACAAAACAGTCACCGGTAAGGTCCGCCGAGGGACATTCAGCAAAACCAACACTTGTAAATGTAACGATCAGAATTGAAACTAATATACTCCTCATCTTTTGTACTCCCGAAAAATAAATTTCTTTTCATTATCATTGATCCACCTAAGCCGAGCAACACTGAATTGGCGAGCCTGCCGTGCAGAAGCCGATACAGCCACAAAAACAACCATTGCCGCGATAATCAAAAACCTCATAAATTGTCCTCCTGAATAAGGCCGCAATACACAATTATAACCGAATCGGCCTGATTTTTACAGGATTTTTTGCGAATTTAATCTTTTTGTTCATTTCTATTCGGTACTTCAAATTGAAGGTTTTTTAGTACCAGATAGTTTCCTTTAACCAATCCTGTGATAACAGCGCTATATCCTTGAAATCAATCTCGCCGTCGCGGTTCAGATCCGCATACAGATTTTGCGGCAGGACCGGATAGGTATCGGCCCAGTACGCGAAATCCTTAAAGTCGGCGGTTCCGTCGTTATTGATATCACTAAGCAGCGCCCAGCCGTGCGGCCCCATCGACGCCTCTGCGGTTGCCCCATAGGCTCCCATATTCACGCGAATATTTTTCCCATACAGATTGTTCGCATCGGCCGGAACCGCCAATAGTTCATCGCCCAGATCCGCCCCGGGACTGCCCGCGTCAATGCACGCACTGGTGACATCGTCAAACACCCAGCCGCTGCTGCCGCTCGAAACCAGATATTCATTTAGAAACTTCAGCATATCCGTCGAATCGGTAACACCGCTGCGGTCATAATCGGTAACCAGACCCGCCTGCTCTTTCCGCCAGTTCTTCGCAAAATAAGAATAGTCGATCAAATTAACCATTTCGTCGCCGTTGTAATCCATCGAATTATACAGATTCGGCTCCCACCGCCAGCCCTGACTTCTCAGCCGATAATCCCCATACACCCACTGATCGTCATTGATATCCGCAGGCGTATCGTTCGTATCCCAGTAACCGGCCCATACAAAACAAGGATCCTTATCGATATTCCCCGCCCCGAATCTCAACACAGCACCGGCCTCAACATAATAATCATTGACATCACTGGATATGTCGCAGTAGCTGATATCTAATTGGGAAGTATATCCCTGATTTGGAAGCATGGATATTTGTTTGCCATCAGCAGCCATATTGTCACGAAGGATCGTATTGGTTAAAAAGATATTTGCGTCATAACCCAAGATATATAGTCCACCTCCATACTCCTTAGCGTAATTGCCGACAATCATACAGTTCGATATTTCCTGTGTTCCCCCGTCGGACCAAATGGTAATGGCACCACCTTTTTTTTCTGTCCAGTTACCGGTAAATAAACAGTTCGTTATTTTAGATCGATCAGAGGTCATTCTTAAACCGCCGTATCCGTTGGGATTGCGGTTATCTTTGATAATACAATTATCCATCTCAATTTCCTGTGCATCAATATATGCTCCTGCCGTAAAACCTCCCTTATTATTACAGAAAGAGCTGTTACTT
>CAZNET010000047.1:0-11455 GCA_964571885.1 uncultured Pirellulales bacterium | reverse complement strand
TCGCCGCGATCGGGGCTATTCACAAGGCCGCTAAATTATAGTGGATTTCTCAATGCGATTGTGTTAAAATAACGTTTTAATGATGGCCAAGAATACGAAAAATAAATGGAACGGATTTTCTCTCAAACCCCGCAAGGAACTGCCGGACGGGCTTTGGATGAAATGTACCGGCTGTGAGGAAATGCTTTACCGCAGCGATGTCAAGCAAAACCTCAATGTCTGCCCCAAATGCAATCATCATTTCAGGATCAACGCGGTGACCAGGATTGGTTACTTGGCTGACGAAGGAACGTTTGAGCCGGCGATGGATGACATGACCACAAGCGATCCGCTGAATTTTAAATACCGCGGCACCACATATCAGGACCGCGTCGCGTCGGATGAAAAGAAAAGCGGAAACAAAGAGGCGATGCGGATCGGCAAGGCGTTCATCAAGGGACGCGGTGTTATTCTCGCGGTGATGGAGCCGGAGTTTCTGATGGGTTCGATGGGTTATGTCGTCGGCGAAAAATTCTGCGCCGCGGTGGATATGGCCATCGAAGAAAAACTGCCTCTGATCGTGGTGACCTGCAGCGGCGGGGCGCGCATGCACGAAGGTGTCGTATCACTGGGACAAATGGCCAAGACCAGCGCGGCAGTCGCGAAACTCAACGAAAATAAAGGATTGTACATCGCGGTTCTGGCCGATCCGACCACCGGCGGTGTCACCGCCAGCTTTGCCATGCTCGGCGATGTCACCCTCGCCGAACCCGGCGCGATGATCGCTTTTGCAGGCCGGCGCACGATCGCCGAGACGATTAAAGTGGAACTGCCCGACGACTTCCAGACCGCCGAATTCATGGTCGAGCACGGCTTTGTCGATATGATCGTCGAGAGAAAAAACCTGCGAAGCGAGATCGCGCGCCTGATCGACTACTGCCAGAAATAGTCGCCTGTTTTTCGTAGCTCGGTTCTATTTGGTAAGATCGGGCATTTTGTCGATGAGCTGTTTTTTCAATGCCTGGACTTTCTTTATTTCGCTGATCGCTTTATGCGAGCTTTTACCGGCGAGTTGTTCATAATGTGAAATCAGCACCTGATAGTCCCGGCAATCAAATACGATCGTTTTTTCCTGATAGGCCCTGTTTAATTCATTGAGTATTTCATGTTCGAGATTCGGTTTTTCGTTTGCTTTCCATAATGCCTGCTTGAGAAGCGTCACGCCCTCGGCCAGATCGCCTTGATTGATCGCTTGTTTTGCCTTTTTAAACAAATCTTTACCGCGGGATGTTTTAAATACGTAGATCGAATACATCACAGCGGCAATTAAAATATAAGGCAACGCCCAGATGAATGCTTCACCATCCATGCATTAACCCTCCGATTCCAGTTTCCGGCTGATTTCTTCACGTTCTTTGGCCATCTCCGAAACATCTCCTTTTTCAGATGAGTCACGCAATTCCTTGTAGATGTCCCATCCCGCCCACAAGATCAAACCGACACCGATTAAATACAGCCAGGGGTCTTCCGCTTCCAATGCGATACCGGCGATAATGCAGCCGAGACCAAATAATATTTCCAGGATTTCTTTGATGATCTTGAATGTTGACATGAGCGTTTCCTTTCATAATGTCGTTGCCTAACTGTTGCTTAAGAACCCAATACGCTTTATTTAAGATCAAAAATTTACTTATTTAATTATTGAAAATCCTATCAAAATTAGTGGATTAGTAAAGAGTATTTAAACCATAATTGTGAAATATTGATGTAGGTATGCGCTATTTGCGGTTGATGAAAATTGATGTTTTCTCCAAAAGGCAAAGGCCGGCAAGACGTATCCGGCCCACTTTCTCTCGACCTTTTCTATCACCCTTAGGTCCTAAGGTAACAACGACCACAATTTTCTGTTTTTATCTAAAAGCTCGAAAGAGCACTGCCTACGACAGCAAATTCAATTTTCATTTGGTATTATAGATATGATTATTACCGGCGCATAAAGAGTTAGTTAGAGTTTTGTAAGAAAAGTATTTTTAGAAAAAAGGTCGGAAACTTTTACGCCGGTATCCGCTAAAAATACTGCCAAAACAAACTCTTTCATAATTCTGCTCCTTTCTTGCGCTGAATTTCACTTATCTGTCTTCTTCCAAATCGCTTATAATGCTACACCCCTCAATCGATGAGGCCGGTGAAATAACCTGGGCGGCATAGACCTTCACCAACACCAATTTTTCACAACAACTTTTTTTATTACCAAAAGAAAAAGCCAAGCCGACAACAACCCGTTTTTCTTTGATCTTAAAAAGCTTTTTCGCCGCCCATAACAACATGGGTGCTGATAAAACTAAAAAATCACATCTTCATGTTTTACAAGGGATTAAGATGAATTAAGACTGAAAGACTTGAAAAAGAATCATATCATTCGTATAGTTGTATTGTCAGACCGGAGGCTCACGAATGATGCCCTGGTCGACCCGATGTGAACCAGCGTTTGTTTAACCGCTTCGCTGGTTCTCTTTTTATATCAAGCTTTCTTTTTAAGCTCTTAATCTTACCCTTATAAACGCTGTACAGTTACTTTTTGTGTTCTATGACCATCTGACCATCTATTTTATAAGGTCACCTTCGATACAGGATAACCTCAAATGACGTTCACGAATCAAGACAAATGCTATAAAAGTTTTATTCAATCAATATGACCGTATTATTAAAATTCAATAAAATTTCTAATGATCAACGGAGGCTTCGTCGGTCTTGAAACCTGTCTGTTTGCAATAGAATTGTTTTTATGAAAGACTTGCAAAAACCATTGAATTTTATTATGCTTTGGACTTCGTTTTCATGGTAAGGGTATCTTAATTTAGGAAGGTCATAATGGAAGTAACGAAAAAGACAAATCCGGGTCTGACGGAACTTGATGAATTATGTATTCAGACGATACGTTTTCTGGCCGCTGACGGCGTTCAAAAGGCCAAATCCGGGCATCCGGGCATGCCAATCGGTATGGCCCCGGTGGCTTATACCCTGTGGATGAAATATATGCAGCATAATCCGGCGAATCCCCGATGGATTAATAGGGATCGCTTTATTCTCTCGGCCGGCCACGGCAGTATGCTGCTGTATTCGCTGCTGCATTTATGCGGGTACGATATGAGTCAGGACGAGCTGAAGAATTTCCGGCAGTGGGGCTCGAAGACCCCCGGCCATCCCGAATATGAACCTGATCTCGGCATCGAAGTGACTACCGGACCGTTGGGACAGGGACTTTCCAACGGTGTCGGTATGGCCATCGCGGAAAAGTATCTCGCCAGTCAATTCAATAAAGAAGAGTGTAAATTGTTCGATTATACGGTCTATGTCATCAGCGTCGACGGTTGTATCGAAGAAGGTGTCACGTCCGAGGCCAGTTCGCTGGCCGGCCACCTCGGTCTGGATAACCTGATCGTGATTTACGATGATAATCACATCACCATTGACGGTGACACGGAATTATCATTCACCGAAGATGTCGTGAAACGCTATGAGGCATACGGCTGGTATGTTCAGGAAGTCCCCGGTGACGGCAATGACATGGCCGCCTTTGAAAAGGCCCTGGAAAACGCCAAGCGACAGAAAGAAAAACCTTCGATTATCAAGGTACGAACTCACATTGCTTACGGCAGCCCGAATATGCAGGATACCGAAAAGGCGCACGGTTCGCCGCTCGGTGAAGATGAGATCAAACTGATGAAGAAAAACTTTGGATGGGATCCGGGGAAGATCTTCGAGGTGCCCGATGAGGTCAAGACCCATATGGGATCAATGATCGAGAAAGGTAAAAAAACCGAGACCGACTGGAAAAAAGGTTTTGAAGAGTACGGAAAAAAATATCCCGACCTTGCCAAACAGATAACCGATGCCATTGAAGGCAGGTTGCCGATTGATATCCAAAGTCTGCTTCCCGAATTCAAGGCCGGTGATTCGGTAGCAACGCGAAAGGCCTCGGGCGCGTTTCTCAACGCCGTGATGCCGAGCATGCCTTTAGTGATGGGTGGTTCCGCTGACCTGTCACCTTCGAATAACACGCAGTTCGAAGATGTCGAGGATTTTCAAAAACATAACCGCGGCGGCAGGTATATCCGCTTTGGTGTCCGCGAGCATGCGATGGGTGCGGTTTTGAACGGCATTGCCGTCAGTAATGTTCTGAAGGCTTACGGCGGAACGTTCCTGGTATTCAGTGACTATATGCGGGGTGCGGTTCGAGTTGCGGCACTGTCGAACTATCCGACCATTTTTGTTTATACCCATGACAGCATCGGTGTCGGCGAGGACGGCCCGACGCATCAGCCGGTCGAACATCTCGCTTCACTTCGGGCGATGCCGAATATCCTGGTCTTCAGGCCCGCCGATGCGAACGAAACGAACTACGCGTGGAAATATATCCTCGAAAACCGTGATGGCCCGGCGGCCGTTTGCCTGACACGGCAGGGACTTCCCGTGATCGATCAGGAAAAATACGGCTCCGCTGATGGTGTCGAGAAGGGGGCGTATGTTGTCATCGAAGCGCAGAACCCCGATGTGCTGCTGCTGGCATCCGGCTCGGAGGTGTCACTGGCCATGCAGTCTGCCGAGAAGTTGGCAGATGACGGAATCAAGGCGCAGGTCGTCAGTATGCCGTGCTGGGAACTGTTCGAAAAGCAGGACCAGGCCTATAAGGATTCGGTCCTACCGCCCAAGACAACCGCCCGCGTCGGCATCGAAGCGGGCGTCGAGCTCGGCTGGCATAAATGGATCGGCTCAAACGGTAAGTTTATCGGCATGTCCAGCTTCGGCGCATCGGCTCCACAGGCCGTCTGCTATCGGAATTTCGGCATCACCGTTGAAAATGTCATCAAAGCGGCAAAAGAATTAGTAAAATAAATAGAACCATTTGTTCTAAAAAACGATAAAAGCGGGTCAATACCACCCGCTTTTTTTATCGGCATTGACTTTCGTATTAAACTATCATTAAATCAAGACGATACAGGAATATCAAGTTCGTTTTAGATAGTTTGTATTTTGGTAACGCTTGAAAAAGAACGATCGGTAGAAAAGATAATCGCCCGGCTCGAAGACAAAAAACAACGGGGGGTGGTCCGAGCCGCGGGAACGTGGGGATCGTTCGCGCCGCTTTTAATCAGTCATATCGCGAAAACGCTGAAAACGCCAATCCTCTATATCCGCCCGCACATCGACGACGCCGACAGAGCATGTGACGATTTGCAGACATTCGGTGCTGAAAACCTGCGTGTTTTTCCCGCCTGGGAGGGTGAAGAGGACATTCTCGACGCAACAGACGAGATTCGTTCGGAACGGCTGGCGGTATTGACCGAGGTAGCCGGAGGAGCCAATGCTTCGAATTTGATCATCTGTGCGTCGGTACAGTCACTGGCCCAGCCGGTGCCGGATTCGACGTCGTTAATGGCCGATGCGATGAAGCTTGAAATGGATTCGGACATGTCACCCAAAACGGTTGTCGAGTGGCTTGTGGAGAACAGCTTTGAGCGTGTTGATCGTGTGGATATGCCGGGTCAGTTCGCGCATCGCGGCGGTATCATCGATATTTTCGCGCCGCTGTGTTTTCATAAGCAGCAATTCGGTCCTCAGCAGAACCGCCCGGTCCGTATCGAATTTTTCGGTGACATGGTCGAGAGTATCCGCCTGATCGATCTGGATACGAATCTGTCGCTGCATCCGTTGCCGGGTATCGGTATTATCCCGACCGCACAAAAAACCGATACCGACGAACAGGTCCTGTTTACGGATTTGTTAGCCGACGACACACTAATCGTTCTCGAAGAACCCGGTGACATCGAGGAAACCGCGAGGACCTATGCCGAAAGGCTTGATACCGACAAACAGGTGTTCCGCTGGGCTGATATTTTTAACAGCCTCAAACGCTTTTCGCAAGTGCACGTCAGCCGGTTTATCACCGAGACGCCGGATGTCATCAGTTTCAGTATTCATAGTGTGCAGCAGTACCAGCACAAGGCGACCAGCGCTTGGGCGGGGCATAAAGAGGCGCTGGGGCAATTGATCGACAAGGCCAAACAGGACAAAATGGTTTACCTGTACTGCGAGGCCCAGGCGCAGATCGAGCGTGTCACCGAGATTATCGAGCAGATCAGTGACAAAGTTCCTTCGCGTTTTCACCTGGTCAAAGGATTCGTTCATCGGGGCTTTTCAATTGAGTCACTTAAAACAATTGTCATCAGCCACCACGAACTGTTCGGGCAGTGGTCGCTTCGCAGGAAGTTTCGTAAAACGGTCTCGACCGCTCCGATCGATACGCTTTCCGATTTACAGGCCGGCGATTATGTCGTGCACGCTTCGTATGGTATCGGCAAGTATCTCGGCATTAAGTCGATCGAAGAGGATGGCGGAAAGAACGAGTATCTGTCCATCGAATACGCCGATGGTGTCACCATTCAGGTTTCGGTCAGCAACATCGGCCTGGTGCAAAAATTCATCGGGACCTCCCCGAAAAGACCGAACTTAAGTAAGATCGGCTCGAAGAAATGGCAGAAACAAAAACTCAAAGTCGCCGAGGCGGTGCGTGACATGGCCCATGAACTGCTCGAGGTCCAGGCCAAACGCCAGGCGATGGGCGGTTTCGCTTTCGGAAAAGATACAAACTGGCAGGCGGAGTTCGAGGAATCGTTCCCGTACCGGGAAACGCCGGACCAGATCACCGCGATCGGCCAGATCAAAGCGGACATGGGAGAGCCGGTCGTGATGGACCGGCTGCTGTGCGGCGATGTCGGCTACGGTAAGACCGAGCTGGCGATGCGGGCGGCCTTTAAGGCCATCGCGTCTGGTAAACAGGTGGCGATGCTCGTACCGACGACGGTGTTGTGTGTTCAGCACGGCAGGACCTTTACCGAGCGTTTCGCCGATTTTCCCGTCACCATCGAGATCATCAACCGCTTCAGATCCGTAAAACAGATACGTGACATCATCGTACGGACTCGGGAAGGCAAAGTCGATATCCTCATCGGTACTCACCGGCTGTTAAGCGGTGATGTCGCCTTTAAGGACCTGGGTCTTCTGGTGATCGATGAAGAACAGCGATTCGGTGTCGAGCACAAGGAAAAGCTCAAGAAGTTGCGCGTTGACGTTGATATCCTGACCATGACCGCGACGCCAATCCCGCGGACACTGCACATGTCCCTGCTGGGCCTGCGTGACATCAGCTCCCTGCAGACGCCGCCGATGGACCGCCGGTCCATTGTGACAAAAGTCGCGGCGTATAACAGGGATATGATCAAACGGGCGATCTACCGGGAACTGAATCGACAGGGACAAGTCTTTTTCCTGCATAACCGTGTCAAGACCATCGATCGAAAGGCTTACGAGCTTCAGCAGCTTGTGCCCGAAGCGAAATTTGCGATCGCGCACGGCCGGATGAGCAAGCGGGAACTCGAAAAAGCAATGATTGATTTTGTCACCGGTGATATTGACGTGCTGGTCTGTACGACAATCATCGAATCGGGTCTGGATATCCCCAATGCCAATACGATTTTTATCGACAACGCCGACCGCTTCGGTTTGGCGGAGCTGCATCAGCTTCGCGGCAGGGTCGGCCGATACCGTCACCGCGCCTTTGCGTATATGCTCCTGCCTTCTAATCGATCCATTACCCCGGTCGCGGCCAAACGGCTGAAAGCCATCGAGGAATATTCACATCTCGGTGCAGGTTTTCGAATCGCCCTGCGTGGCCTCGAGATACGCGGCGCCGGAAACATTCTCGGTTCCGAGCAGTCCGGCCACATTCAGCTTGTCGGCTACCAGATGTATTGCGAACTGCTGGCCGAAGCGGTCAGGCGATTGAAGGGCGAAAAAGTCGAAAAGATCCCCACCGCCAATATCGACCTGAAGACAAATGCCTTTATCCCAAAAAATTATATTCCCTCGGACCGCCAGCGGATGGATGTCTATCGTAAGATCGCGGTCGCCAAAAATGACAGTGACGTCGAACAATTGACCAAAGAATTAAATGATATTTACGGTCGAATGCCTGAGCAGCTCGAGGTTCTGCTTGAGATCGCCCAACTCCGCATCGCCGCCAGCAAAAAAGATATCAAATCCATCGCTATCGCCGACAGAAACCTCGTCTTTACGTTTACTTCCCCAGACGCCGCTACCAAAAACCGTTCGATCTTCGACAAGACCAGACACAAATCCACCCCCGCCGATGCCCGAACCACCTACCTGCACCTGCCCAAAAACTACTTCGAACCAACAACCCTGATATCCCTCCTGCGAAAAATACTAACCTGATTGGTATTGATTTCGGTTTGCCATAACCACAACCATTCTGTTATCATCTGTTCACCTGGTCAAATACTCACCTGCTCCATTTTTTGCCTATGGCAAAAAAATACCCCCAAGGGGACTCGAATATAAATTTGCAAAGTCATTCCAGTAAAGGACTTAGCGAAAACAGCAAATCACAGGCGGTGCATAATCCGGTGCATATTTTGGAAAAACACCCCGAACTTGCCAGAATAATTATGGCCTGGCCGAACCTGCCAGAGGACACAAAGGCGAAGATTATTTCGCTGATCGAGAAGGATAAATAAAGACCGAAGGATCAATTGCTGATCGACAGCAAGACCGATTTAAATCTCCCTCGTTAGCCTTCTATCTCTATAGTTACCTCGATATAATTATTACATGATGGGCCTGTTCGGCCTTCACGCCCACTACAGTTTATGCGTTTCCCCCGAATCGGTTCTTCGGTTCCAATAACTTCAGAGATAAGGCTTTCGATGCTATAACCTCGGTCACTGCGTGCACTGTTTTCCTGATTCATAGTACACATAGGATTTGAACAACTAATCCGTCTAATTGGATGCGATTGACCGGTTTCCTCATCAAAGAAATGAGTAGACCTGTCAACATTGATAGTGTCTCCGCTACTACCAGGGCCAAACTCAACATAGGTGATTTTTAATTGATCTTCAGTCATTTATGGAGTACTGGTATACATAAAAATTATGTATTGTCAATATTTTTTTTCAGAATTTACTTGACATTTCCAAAGCACGGGGTGATAATTGCCTTTGTGAACAATTTAAATAGCATTTCGATAAATCAAAACTCATGGGCGGGTGTGGTCTATCCGCAAGGACGGCCACTTCTTGGTTATTTAAGTTGTTCACAACGCCCGCCCACCTTTTTATCATTTAAGCGATTGGTAGATTTTCGATTTAAAGCACCCAGGACGCCCGTAGAGCGACGAACGCAAGGACAAGAGTAAAGTTATGGACACAAACAAAAACATAGCCCAGACAGCGAAACAGATAGCGGATAGACTCCGCAATGAGCTTGACGGCAAATCCGAGACAGATCTGAAACAATCCTGGCTTGTTATTGATGCAAACAAACGAGCTAAAGAGATAGCCCTGCCCGTTCGGACAATCGCCAAGCGACTTAAGGTAGAAAAATCAGATATGGGCCGTCAGCTTACAGAGGACTGCAAGGTTTTTATTGATTTTTGTGTGTCAGCTAAAAAAGGACTTGAAGAAACAAACATCGAGCACAGGTCACTTAAACAGTATCTGCACTATATCAGCGTTTGCGGCAAAGATTTAATCGAAACGATGGATATTATATATAATGCCTGTGAGGAAGAAAGCAAACCGAACTCTGTTTCATCTTTGCTGGAACAAAGCAGAATCAATGAACCTTTAAGTTTAACGGACTTTATGGAAAGATATTGTGAAATTCCTGAACATGAAATCAAATTCAAAAAGACTTATTTAAAACAAAGAAAAAAAGCCTTACTTGGGGCTGTTCGTCAAAACAAAGCAACTATGCCTTGTCCCGAAAACGGTCCCTCACGGGGTCAATCGTATAAATACAAAGCCGGTGACTTGTTGGAACTATGGCCAAACCTTCAAAAAATAGTAAGTTTACCATCCCTTAAAAAAAATAATTAAAAAAACTGCACCCTAACTGAACCCTCACTGATTTTAGACGGTTTGCACACGCTCAAAGATAGCCGATACTTTGGGTATGGAAACCGAAAAATATCAAAGTTTGAGCAAAACGGCTGAAGCATTAAACCTGCCACGAAAGTTTTTACAGCAATTAGCCGAAAGTAAAATAATTCCCTACCTTAAGGTTCGCAACCATTACAAATTTAAGGTGGGTGCGGTAAGCCACGCATTGGATCAACTGGCGAAGGGGCCTGAAGAATGAGCCTGACGCATGTTACAATCCCGGTGGAGCTGCTTAGCGATCAGAATTTATGCGAGGTAAAACGGGTTGTTCTATCACTGGTAATTAAATTTCATAACAAGAGTGGGCTTAAAATATCAGACGGCGAACTTGCCCGAATCATGGGAAAATCGCGCCAATGGATCAGTAAATGTATCAATGAACTCGAAGCCGCCGGGTATATCCGAATCAACAAAAAGAAAAGCAAATACAGGACTATTTACTGTCAAGAGAACACGACAGTAAAAGGCGGTCTACTGTCAACTATAATCCATTCTACTGTCAACTTTAATACACAAACGAGTCAACTGGAGTTGACACATAATATAATAAAGGAAAATAATAATAGTGGCGGAGCCTCTGAGTTTTCCTATGTTCTCAAATCAGGTCAAAACTGGAATCTCGCGCAGGAAAAAATCGACGAATATAAAAACACCTACACAGGAATCGATGTTGAAGCCGAACTCCGCAAAGCCGGGCAATGGCTTTTAGATAACCCATCCCGACGGAAAACCGCTAAAGGGATGCACCGGTTTCTTTCGGGTTGGCTATCACGGACGAAGCCGGAAGATCGAGGCCAGATCGGTACACGGGAATTGACGGAAGAGGAAGCGGATCGCATGTTAAAAGGGGCAGGGCTGATATGAATTATGAGCAATTGACATCTGATAAGAACTTATTAAAGCAGGCACTGGAGCAGGCAGGGGCGATATTCACGGGCGATTGTTCTTTTAAGTGTCCGGCCCACGACGACCGGAACGCTTCGGCGGGCATTTACCAAAAGGATCACCATTGGCGTTTCAAGTGTCAAGGCTGCGGCTGGGCAGGCGATATCATCGACCTACACAAACACACGGGTAAACCCATTGAATCACAGCGGCCAAAGCCAGCAAAGGCGTTACCGGTCAAAAAAGCTTATTCCAAAAAAGCGATTTACGATTATTTGCAGCGACTCGGTGATGTTGAAAAAATATATAAATATTATGACCGGAGCGGCAATGTTAGCTTTTTTGTTGCCAGGCTGCAGACCGCCGACGGCAAGGAAATCAGGCCGTTTATGCCGAACGAGAAACAGTTTTCTTTCGGGTTGCCGAAGGCTCCGCGGCCACTGTATAACTTGCCGCAAATTTTGAAAAGCCACACCGTTGTTGTCGTTGAGGGTGAGAAGTGTGTGGACGTTTTGACTGAATATGGCTACACAGCCACAACGAGCGTGTCTGGCGCGAAAAATGCCCGG
>CAZNET010000046.1:0-11509 GCA_964571885.1 uncultured Pirellulales bacterium | reverse complement strand
ACATCAAACCGCCGCACCACAAGGTCTCATCATCCGGATGCGCAACGATGACCGCACCGTTCCTAAACGTCCAAACATCATTATGTGACGCTACACTATTCATCATTCAAGTCCCGCCAGCAGCAGGATCACATCCAAAATAAATAACAGAACAATCGTCGCCTCGAGCATGACCATCCAGAAATTATTCCAGTCCTGCTGAAGCAACTGGTAAAGATCGCCGAGCGTTCTGAGCTTTTCGTGTATCACCCGGTACCAGTCGTTAAGATGAAACCGGTTCGACAAGGCGGTGTAGATCCTCGCCAGGTGCCAATCGCCGAAAAATTTTGTGATATTCGACAGTTCATCGCTGAACCGGGCCATATCGATACGTATCTCACGCAGACTGCGATGCACTTCCCTGCTGACCCGAACACGGTGTTTTGTTAAGTCACGGTAAGCCTTTTCCAGCGATCCGTCCAAAAGCCGGTCATACACCGAAAGCTCGACCAGTTGAACGTTCGCTACCTCCATAATATGCAGGATATCATCGAGACTGTCCCGCTCACCGACCACCAGCGCCGCGTCCCAGTCGATCACGACCAGATCCCGGGAATAATACGTCAGGTATTGGCCGGTCGATTCCATCGCTTCCTGTTCGGACAGATCGGCAGTATTTTCCTCCTCATTTAAGAGCCCGGCCACTTCACGTCGGTTCGCTTCAAGCCAGCTCTCAGCATGATCGCCATCATGACCATCTTTGCCGGGCAGATCGTATAAACAGAAAACCGTATAGTTCTCGATCTGACTAAGCTGTGCCAAAGGCCCTATACAATACGGCTTTAATTCTTGTCTGGCCTGTTCGGCTAATCTCATTATCTCATCTTCAATACTGCCTTGCATGAATGTTAATTCGTGATATCTGACCAGATCTTCGATTTTCTCTACCGTAAAAGGAATGCGAATTTGAATGCTGATCGCGCCGACACCAAAAACTTTTATGCTCCGCCGAGCCTCGACTTTTGTATTATCGATCTCATAGTGTTCTAAGGGCAATTGGGCCATTTGAGGCTGATAAAAGAAAAGTTGTTTTGGACTGCGTTTGCTCGCCCCAATCGAATAATACTCAAGCGATTGCCCGAAAAGCTCCGCCACCGGTTCCCGCTTCATGTCATAAGCAATATCAAAGGCATAAATATAAACCACCTCACCGTGATACATATTCGTTAACTGTTTGTCTTTGATAACACGTTGTTTCTGTTCTGATTCCATCGCGATACGTTTTTTGTTTTCAAGGTTATATCCTATTATTTTTCAGTCGATTGCGTTACCGTTGTATTCAGGTGACTTCAAGACGTAATCAAGCAGTTCATTGAGCTTCGCTGTGGCCAGTCCGATACATGAATCTGCCGCTCCATAATAAATAGACACGTCATCGCCTTTGAGTATCCATCCGCACGGGAAAACAACATCATCTACATCACCATCCCGTTCGTACGCTGTCTTGGGGCCGAAAATCCACTCGTTTGTTCGCCGGATCACACGCTGCGGGTCTTCCAGATCAAGCAGTGCCAGTCCCAGCCTGTAAATGGAACCCGAAGCGGTCGTTCGGACACCGTGATACAATATCAGCCAGCCCTCCTTTGTTTGAAGCGGAGGCGAACAAAGGCCGATCTTGTTTGCGTCCCACCAGCCGCCTTCACGCGCATGGATAATCTCCTGATGCTGTCCCCAGTGTTTAAGGTCGGGCGAAAAAGACAACCATATGTGTGCTCCTAAAAGTGCCGACTTGGGTGTGGGCCGGTGAAGCATCGCCCACAAACCGTTGAATTTTACCGGAAAAAGCGCGGCATCCTTGTCCTCCGGAGGCATCACCGGTCCAAGACGCTTGAAGTCTTTGAAATCATCCGTCATTGCCAGTGACACCAGCGGGCCGCCCTTGGAATAAGCGGTATAACAGATAGCCCAGGTTCGCATCTCTTCAAGCCAGGTCAAGCGGGGATCCTCAATGCCCCAGATTTCCTCCGGATGATGGTGCGGATCGGGCATCAAGGTCGGCAGGTCGTCAATCTTCCAGTCGCTGATGCCGTCTTTACTCTTCGCCGCGGTCAGATGAGAAATTCCCCTGAAATCTTCGACACGGGCCAACAAAAGTGTATGTTTATTTAATCTCGCCGCTGCTGCGTTAAATACAGAATTCGCCGGGTAGGGCCAGTTTTCAATCGTCAATATGGGATTCTCCGGATGACGATGAAATAGCTCATTGTTATAAGAACCGTTCATAAATCTGTTTCCTGTTTGAGTATTATCATACTATGATTATTTTACCGCGTTTATATAATTTTCCATAAAAATAATAATTTGTAATAAAAAAAAGGAGTTTATCTGCCCTGGTTTTTTAGATAAACTCCCATGTTATAAAGTAAACAGCGATAGACTGTTTCAATATTCATTTAATAACCGTCAGTTCCGCTGTTTCGATACAGTTTTCTTTTATTTAATCCTCCTCGTCGTTGTCATTTTCCTCGGTTTCTTCGTTGTCGTTTTCATCTTCATTGTCTTCCGAGTCTTCAGCTTCATCGTTTTCATCCTCCTCTTCTTCTTGTTCTTTATCATCACCTTCTTCATCGTCATTTTCATCTTCATCTTCATTGGGGTCATTGACATCGTCGATATCATTGCAGTCATCATCGTTCAGGTAAACTTTTTCGAGGGAATTAGACGCTGCATTGCCGTGTATAGTAACGTCAGGATTCGTATCAATGAAATCAAAGCCAAAAACCATCCATACGCAAACCGGCAGTAACGCAATGAGCAATATCGTTAAAATATTTTGTATTAATTTATTCATAATCTTCTCCTTTATGGTCTCCAACAGGAGCACTTGTTATTCAAATTCTTCCATCACTTCATCTTTTTGTTCTTCCAGTTGTTTGGTCGTGTCACTTTTTTGTGAATCGCTTTTTTTGCATCCAAGAAGAACTGCCGAACCGACCAAAGCCAGTAAAAGCATCACCATCAAAACACCTTTTGCTTTTTGAATTCTCATATTAAAAACTCCTTAATATCGTTGATAGAATTGATAATTCAATTATACACATTTTATCTTTTTGGTTTTTTTTCGGTATTACGCTGATTTCTGCCCTGTCCTGAATCCTTTTTGATCTTGATCTGGGGCTTCTGATTGCTCTTGCGTGCCATAGGTTTTTTCCTTTCATAGGTTTTATAATTATGATTGTTAATAATGGCCGGCAGGGGCAAATTCTGATTGCCCCTTGCCAAAATAGTTTGGTTCGCGTTTACTTCTTTGCCTGTTTTTTCGGCTTTTCAACTTTTGATTTTGCTTTGTCTTTCGGTTTCTTAGCCATCTTTGAATCTCCATACAAAATGTTAACAATAACAAAATTAAACCTAATATCTGATTTGCAAATGGTATGCCTGTGTATGTCGGCAGAAACAAGAAATCCATAAGTGGTTTATTTAGCGCGATTTATGTTTTTTTGAAAAAAACAGGCTTAAACCATTTTTGGAAAAATAAGAAATTGACATCCGAAATAATCAGAAGTAAAATTCCGATTTGATACTGATTGAGGATTACGATTTATGCTGATCCATATCATTCTCGTACTTGACGACCAACGTCTTCAGCAAAGCCTTAAAAAGCTACTTGCCTCATCGGACGTCTATATCGAAACGGTCAAGGACCACAGCAAACTGACCACGAAGCTGGCCAAGCGGATATCCGATTTGGTGATTATCAGTGAAGGTCTTATCCGCGGCGACAAAATTTCTGCCCTGAAAAAATTCAAGGGGATACAGGACGCCGCTTCAGTTGTCATTCTGACAGACGAAGAAGACGACGACCGACAAGCTCAGTTCATCGCCGCCGGCTGCGATGCCGTCCTTGATGTGAACCTGCCGCTTAAAAAGCTCGTCGATGCCATCAAGGCAATTGTCGGAAAAAAACGAAGGGCCTCGCGGGCGATGCTTTATCTACCCAGGAAAACCGGCAGCGCCGACATCAGTGACTTCGCGGCATCGAGTCCCGCTATGAAAAAGTTCATCAGGGTCCTGCCCCGAATCGCCAAAAGCAGTTCTTCGGTCCTGATCCTCGGTGAAACCGGGGTAGGAAAAGAACGTCTGGCCCATGTCCTGCACAGGCAAAGTCCACGAAGCGAATCGCCCTTCATTGCGATCCACTGCGGCGCGCTGCCCGAGTCGCTGCTGGAAAGCGAGCTTTTCGGCCATGAACAGGGAGCCTTCACCGGGGCGACAAAAGCCAGACGCGGCTGCTTCGAACTGGCCCATCAGGGCACGATCTTTCTCGATGAGATCGGTGAAATGCCGCTGCATCTGCAAAGTAAACTCCTGAGAGTTCTTGAAGATAAGCAAATCCGGCGGGTCGGCAGCGAAAGATCCATCAGCGTCGATGTCCGGGTCATGACCGCCACCAACCGCGATCTCGAAGAAGAGGTCAAAGCAAAGCAGTTCCGCCGTGACCTGTATTACCGCCTGAACGTGGTCAGCCTGACCCTGCCGCCGCTTAGAGAACGTATCGAAGACATCCCCGAACTGGTCGAAAGCCATATCGCCTATCTCGGTCCGCGCATCGGACGCGCGGTGACCTCGATCACCGATGACGCCCTGGAGGCGCTGTGCGGCTATTCCTGGCCGGGCAACGTCCGCGAACTCATCAACGTTATCGAACGGGCCATGCTGCTGTGCGAAACCGATGTCATTACCCTCGACGACCTGCCCGTTGCCATCGCCGAGGAAGTGACACCTGCCTCGTTCAAATTCATTCAGGACCCGGACGAGCTGCCGGACGACCTCATGTATAAAAGTTTCAAAGAGGCCCGCCGTGAGATCATCGAACAGTTTGAATATAACTATATTACCAACCTGCTGGACAGGACGAACGGCAAGGTCGGCGCGGCCGCCGAAAAGGCGGACATCGACGCCCGGACACTTTTCAACAAAATGAAAAAATTCGGATTGAATAAAAACCACTTCAAGGGATAATAAAGGAACGTTTCGAAGAATATCCTTTTAATTTTTTCTGATGGGTTTATGGAACCGACAAAAAGAGAACATAGTATTAAAAAACTCGGCTTTCGAAGGGGCCGGCTGCTGGGAAAATACCGGCTCCAGAGCAAACTCGGAACCGGCGGGTATTGCGAGGTCTGGAAGGCCACGGATACCGTCGAAGGGATCCCCGTGGCCCTGAAAATCCCGCTGATCAACAGCGAAGGCCGGCGGGATAGTCAGATCCTTCTCAAAGAGGTCAAATTAGTCTCCAGACTGCGGCACCCAAATATCCTGCCTGTGAAAAACGCCGATATCATCAACGGCCATGCGGTCATGGCCACAGAGATCGGCCAGAAAACCCTCGAGTCGTGTTCGCGTCCCATGTCGGTCAAAAGAATCGTCAATATCATGACCCAGGTCCTGTCCGCTCTGGCCTATGCACATCAGCATCGGGTCATTCACTGCGATGTGTCACCGACGAATATTTTCCTGTTTCCGGACGGCAGGGCCCTGTTGGGTGACTTCGGTATCGGACTGGTGGTGCAGGGCAAGGCCGCGACCGTCGAAGACTTCGGAACCCCCGGCTATGTCGCTCCCGAACAGGCGTACGGCAAACCCACCTACCACAGCGACTGCTTTGCCGTGGGTTTGATCCTGTATGAATTTATCACGGGATTTCTGCCGAGCTGGCCGTACCGCTGGCCGCTCAAGGGTAACGAACGGCTGCGCCAGAAAACAAACCATAACATGGTCCGCTTTCTGAAAAAATCGCTCAACATCGACCCCAAGCTTCGCTATGCGAAGGCCGGGCAAATGCTCGAGGCGCTCCGGCAGGCACTGCCTAAAAAGATCCTGGAACAAATGGCTTCTTCGCCGGCTCCGCGAAAACAAACCGCCGACTGGAAGGCCGTAAGGCGCGGGGAATTCATTGACCGTTACCGCAGCGTATTTTCGATTTTTCACTCCTGCGTCCAGTGCGGCGAACCTCTCGCCGAGGTGACGAAATACTGTCCCTGGTGCGGCTCAGACAAGAACCGCTTCGAGACGCAGACCCGCTACGAATACGTCTGCCCCCGCTGCCATAAAGGGATACTGCCGGAATGGCACTACTGTCCGTGGTGTTACGGCCCCGGCTTTGAGAAACCCGCTTCGAAAAAAACTAAAAATGTCCGCTACCACGCTGCCTGCAGACACTGCGGGGGCAAAGTGATGCGCTTCATGCGGTATTGTCCCTGGTGCAACCGGAAGATCAAAAAACCCTGGCAGAGCCGGCCCTTCCCGGAAGTCTGCGGCCGGTGTTCCTGGCCGGTGGATTCGTCCTACTGGACGTTCTGCCCCTGGTGCAAACAGCGTCTGAACCAATAATAATACAGTGAGGGCAAAAGGATTATGCCTGATGATCCCACAATCACCGTTCAATGGGCCTCGCAAACCGACAAAGGCCGGGTCCGTGAAAAAAACGAAGATGCATGGTTCGTCGATGAAGAAATCAAACTTTTTCTGGTCTCGGACGGCATGGGCGGTCACCGGGGCGGCGAGATGGCTTCGAAGATCGTCACCGAAGATCTGCCCGTGTTCATCGAAACAGGGCTGCATGAATTAAAATCCAAAAGCTGCCGTTTTGTTCGATCCTTATTGAAAAAATCGATCATCAAGCAAAGCGACCATGTCCTGTTGGAAGGCGCCGAAGGCGAGGGATACAAGGATATGGGGGCGACGGTGGCGGTGCTTATCTTTATCGGGCCGCGGGCCTATATCGCCAATCTCGGCGACAGCCGGATCTATCGGTTCCGCGATAATCGGCTCGTTCAGTTAAGCAAGGATCATTCGGTAATTGCCGAGTTGATCGAACAGGGAACCATCGAACCTCATGAAGTACCGGATCACGAATCCCATGGACAGATCACCAATTTTATCGGGATGGAGGAAAAAGCCGAACCTTACGTCCGCTCCTTTGCGGTAAAGAATAACGACCGCTTCCTGCTCTGTACCGACGGTCTGACCGACACCTTAACGAAAAAGCAGATCGCCCTGGCTTTGAGAAACGAACAGGAACCAAATAAACTCTGTGACATACTGATCAACACAGCCAACAACCAGGGCGGCCACGACAACACCACCGTCATCATCATCGACTGCGTTGTTAAGTAGGAAGGCTTCGAAGCCTGCGACAATCCGACCGGCCGTCAAGGATTTTCGTTGACTGTTTACCTATTTTTCAACGGTAAACGGCCAGTCGTAGGTATCGTGCTTGCCAACCGAAAACTTATCCACACCCCCGTCGTCAACGCCGTCCTCGCCCACACTGTAAATGATATAGCCGACCTTCTTCTTTTTATATCTCAGATCATTGCCGTCAAAGGGATCAATTGGAATTGACTCCAGATAGTCCGGCACAAGATCGCTGAGCGTTTCAGGCAGGCTCCCTTTTTCCAGACGGTAGAGTTCCGTTATAATCGCGGTGTGGCATGCTCGCAGGTTTGAAAGAGTTCTGAGGTCGTATTCCACACACTTCGCCAAGGCAGGTCTTAAAAGATGAAATAAAATATGGATTAGAGAGACTTCCTCAGCTCGGTTATTGGCAGATTGTACCGTTTTCAAACGTTCGTGGGCAGAAAGGTTATATCCATCGATACATTCTGTCAAATAGTCTGAAAGAAGAATAGCAGACCAATCATTAAGTCCCGTAAACCTATAGATAAATATCCCAGGAATAACGAATACTTCTCCTTCTTCGCTTGAACTTTGTTGTAAAATGGTCATTGTCTCTTTAAAAGGCAATTGGAGCAAAGCTAAACTAACACATCTTTCGCCTATTAAACCATATCGTAGCGATATCTCGCTTTTATGTGTTTGAAGTATGTCAGCTAATTTTACGAGATGTTCATTTGATAATACAACTCGATTAATCAGACGCTCCACGGTTTGAATAGCAATAGTATAACTTCCGATCTTAACCAGTTGAGAAACAAGTGTGGGTTCTTTTGATAATGAATGAGCAATACCAAAAATTGTTTCTACAGACTTGATCGCTGAATCAGGTTGTTGTTTTTCTGCATGTACCAACGCCTCAATCTGTAAAAGATTAACACTTTTTTTCAAGTCGCTTAAATAATGTACTTCCATTAAAAGGCCCTGAGTTAGATCAATCGGATACCGAGCATGTTCGATCCTTGCACCTTTATGAAGCAGCTCAAGTGTTTTTTTATTTATATCGAGATATTCAGTAAAGGCTGCCATTGTCTTTTCAGATAGAGGGTCTGACAAATGTGGAGCGTTTTGCTGATTGGAAATAAAGGGAAGATTTTTGTCTTTCACGCTATTATTGTCATAAAATGTCAGTGCTTCTAAGATAATATCCGCTGCATTTTCCACATTCGGGTCGATCGAATACCACTCATCCAGTTCTTCTAAAGTTGCCGGATAACCTGATGCGCGCATTGCTTCGAGTCTTCTGTTAAGTTTATATTTGAGCGTGCAGCGATACAGAAGATAGCTTAATGCTATCAAAGTCAGCATGAAAAACAAGATACGCCATATTGGAAACCGTTTAATTGTTTTTTTCTCTGTTTCCATGCCTCCATTTTCACATAGAAGCAAAGATAATGCAATCTGTTTTTTCTCTCTTGCATCAGGAACTTTATTGTTTTATATTCATATCTGATGATTAATCACTCAATGAATAAGGACTTGTTATGACACTGATCGATATTATTCGTCAGCGGTATTCGTGCCGGTCGTATCTGGACAAGCCGATCGAAAAGGAAAAGCTCGACCAGATCTTCGAAGCGGCGAGGCTTGCGCCGTCGGCGAAGAATCTGCAGGACTGGCGGTTTGTCGTGGTTACCGACAGCGAAAAACGAAAACAGGTGGCTTCGGCGACCAATCGGCCGGACGTATTCGCCAAAGCGGGCGCCATTGTCGTCGCGTGCAGCAATGAGGATTATGTTATGAAGTGCGGCCAGGCCGTCGGGCCCATCGATATCTCTATCGCGCTGGAGCACATCTGCCTGCAGGCGACCGAACTGGGATTATCTTCCTGCTGGATCGGCTCGTTCGATCCCGACGCCGTCAGAAAAACGCTCGGTATCCCCGAAAACATCGAGATCATCGAGCTGATGACCATCGGCTACAGGGCCGACGATACCAGGCGGGGAACCGACCGGCTGCCTGTCGAAAGAATCGTCTGCTACGACCAGTGGCAGTTCGAAAAATAATACTGGCAATACCAAAAACGTTTCTGTATAATAATATCGTCTTTAAAATATGAATATGATGTTGTGCATTGTCATTACAAGCAGAATCTTCAAAATCCGGCAGCAGTAAAGAATCTGACGACAGTCACCCTGAGCGGAGTCGAAGGGTCTGTTTAATGAGGAATTCCTTATAACAGATTTCTCCGCTTCGCGATACTTCGTATCGCTTCGGTCGAAATGACAATGAAAACCGTTTTTACGGGGACGTGGTGTAACGGGAGCACGTGGCGGTCGCATCGCCAAGATGAGGGTTCGATTCCCTTCGTCTCCACTTTAATAATTGCAGGTTACCTAAGATCAATAATACGCATCTGAATTTGAATGGTTAAGATTAAAAAGGCAATTCTGATCGGGACAGGTATCGGGGCGGGCTTGTCATTATTATTTAACAGTTTTACTGTTTTGGCCGAGTGGCATGCTCTTTCGCCAAAAGGCAGTGACGTTCTCCTGTGGATGTCAATGTATCTTATTTTACCATTGTTTGCAGCGGTGTTACTGTTTTTTGTTGGTTTGATCATGTCGATTTTTCGACAGGGAAGAAAATTCGGCTTCGATCTTTCATCAGGATGTGTCTTTTATGTTATAATCGCTGTTTTCTGCTTTCGGCTTGCCGGTAAGTACCGTATGGCTGCTTTCTCAAAGCTTGCGGACAGAAGCTCTGTTCTTGTACAGGCTATCTATAAATATGATGAAGACCAAGGAAAACCTCCCCAAACTTTACAGCAGTTGGTCCCGGATTATTTGCCTCAGATACCTTCCACGTCGATGGGTGCTTATCCTGAATATGAGTATCTGGTAGCAGATGATGCAAATTTCTATCAAGGCAATCCATGGGTATTAGTTGTACATACTCCCTTAGGAATGTTGAATTATGATATGTTTATGTATTTTCCGAAACAACATTATCCCGAACAAATATATGGAGGTAATGTTGAAAAAATAAAAGACTGGGCATATGTTCACGAATAACCAACCTATGATACAAAACTGCGGTCATGCCGAGCGGAGCCGAGGGATCTGAATAATAAGAACAATTCCAATATTTTTCGTTTTCCTTTTTTACTTTTTAATTTCCATCAAGCTTTTATATACCGGCACGTTTGCTTTTTTTAGTTTTTCGCAGCAGTTGTGGCCCTCGATCAGCACACAGTCGATCCCCAGTTCGGCGGCCACCTCGTAGTCATGCAGCGTATCGCCGATGAGCAAAATATCCCCCTGCGGGAAATCCAGTTTTTCGATCAATAATTTTCCGCTATTGATTTTTCCGGCGGCATAATAATCGTTCAGCCCCGCAAGATGAGCGAAAAACGGCGTCAGGCCGAAATGACCCACGATCTCTTCCAGCATAGACTGCTGATACGCGGAAAGAATAGACTGAGTGACATTCTTTTTTGAGAAATGGTTCAGGGCTTCGACGGCCCCCCGGGTCAGTTCACACTCGAACCGGCGCTTGTCGTAGATCGAGATATAATCGGCGGCGACCTGTGCAAATGACTCTTTTGTAAAATCAAATCCCAGCGATTCGTAATACTTCTGAACGGGAAAATCGAACTCGTTCATATACGCTTCAAGCGTCACTGAATCCTTGCCGTACTTTTCAAGCAGTGTATTTAATATATCCACGCACAGCCATGCGTCGTCCAGCAGCGTCCCGTTCCAGTCCCAGATAATATGTCGATAGCGTTCAAGCTGCGGTTCGGTCATGGTCAAATCGTCGATAAATTGTTTTCGGTGTATTTGATGATCTCGTTCATCATGTGCACGGACTCATAAGGGAATTTCCCCACAGCCGTCTCGCCCGAGAGCATGACAAAATCTGTCCCGTCGATCACCGCGTTGGCCACATCGGCCACCTCCGCCCGCGTCGGGCGCTTGTATTCGGTCATGTGCTCGAGCATCTGCGTTGCCGTAATAACGAATTTTCCGGCGGATTTGCATTTTTTGATGATTTGTTTCTGCATGATCGGAACCTCATAGACCGGAATCGCCACCCCCATGTCACCGCGGGCGATCATGATGCCGTCTGACTCGGCGATGATCGCATCGATGTTTTGAATGGCTTCGCGGCTCTCGATCTTCGCGACGAGTTTGCATTTTTTCAAACGCGGCTTCAGCATCTCCCTGGCCTGAATAATATCGTCGGCGCTGCGCACAAACGACAGCGCCACGTAATCGACCTCATTGGCCGCGGCAAATTCGATATCGGTTTTATCCTTGTCCGTGATGCTGTCGAACTGCAGTTTTGC
>CAZNET010000045.1:0-11526 GCA_964571885.1 uncultured Pirellulales bacterium | reverse complement strand
GAAACGCCTTTCAGCACGAACATCCTGAAAGAATGGTCGCGGCCTTGAGCAAGATGGTACACGAAGATGCTGGTGTCAACGAGGCAATGGCAATGTTAACCGGCAGTTAACAAGGATAAAAAATGAAAACATTATGGATCAATTCAAATCCCTTTGATAAGGAAACGGTTATCTCGGCCCTGGAAAGCGGAGCCGACGCGGTGGTCATTCCCGACGGCCACAGCGCCAAGGTTCGCGAGTTGGGTAAGATCAAGACCGTAGAAGCCGATGGCGACATCAAGCCGGGGATCAACGTTGAATTTATCGATATCAAAGATAAAAATGATGAAAATAAAGCAGCCAACGTTCCTTTGAATAAAATCGTTGTGCTTCGGATGCTGGACTGGACCATCATTCCCATTGAAAACCTGCTGGCCAGTCGAGGCGAAAATCTCATGGTCCAGGTCGAATCGTCCGAGCAGGCAAAACTGATGGTCGAGATACTCGAAAAAGGTGTTGACGGCGTGGTGCTCAAGTCTTCCGATATCAACGAAATCAAAAAAACATCGGAAATTATTCGCGGCATTACTGAACAGGTCACCTTGATACCGGCTACCGTCACTAATATCAAACAATTGGGAATGGGTGACCGCACGTGCCTGGATACGTGTACCCAGATGTCACTGGGCCAGGGTATGCTGGTCGGTAATACGGCATCGGGATTTTTTCTGGTCCATTCGGAAACGATCGACAATCCGTATGTCGCATCCAGGCCGTTCCGCGTCAATGCGGGGGCGGTTCACGCTTATACCCTTGCTCCGAACGGCACGACCAAGTACCTTGCGGACCTGAAGACCGGCGATGAGGTGATGATCGTCGACAGTAAAGGCAAAACTGAGATCGCTTATCTCGGAAGAAATAAAATCGAAAAGCGTCCCATGATGCTTATTGAAGCCGACGCCAACGGTCAACCTGTCAGCCTCGTATTGCAAAACGCGGAAACGATACGATTGGTAAATCCCGAAGGCAAAGCCGTTTCGGTCACGGCCCTGAAAGCCGGCGACAAAGTGCTGGCCCATCTGGAGCAGGCGGGCAGGCACTTCGGCATGAAAGTCGATGAAACACTGACCGAAAAATAAAGGCAAAAAACGAGGAATAATTTAATGGGTCATAGAAATAATTTTTCATTAATTTTTATTCCAAGTATAACTGTTTTTATTTCAAGTGCGTTGATTATGATTATCGAACTTGTCGCCGGTCGGCTTATAGCCCGGCATGTCGGTTCATCGCTTTACACATGGACATCCGTCATCGGTGTGGTTCTTGCCGGAATCAGCATGGGAAATTATATCGGGGGAAGAGCCGCGGATAAAACTAATCCCAAAAAAACCTTAGCTTTTCTTTTTTGTATTTCTTCGGTTACATGTGTCCTTATTATAATCCTAAACAACCGAATTGGAAACTGGCTATGGTTATGGAAATTAACTTGGCCTGTCCATATTTTTTTACATGTTTTAATCGTATTTATGCTTCCTTCGACACTTCTTGGAACAATTAGCCCCGTGGTAGCGAGGATGGCGCTGGACAAGGGTTTACCGACCGGTCAAACCGTCGGAGACATTTACGCATGGGGTGCGGCCGGCAGTATTGCAGGGACATTCATAACCGGCTTTTATTTGATCGACGCCTTTGGAACCGTACAGATCATCTGGACTGTTTCATTTGTCTTATTGGTCATGGCTCTATTATACGGGTCGAAAATTTTTTTATCTTATCTTTGGGCGGCTATTCTTGTTCTTTTGTGGACAACCGGTACATTGGCTTTCGGCCAGCTAAATGATTCCCTGGGATTAAAAGAGCAATCCGATTCGCATATTATTTATGAGGATGAAAGTCAGTATTTTTATATAGCGGTTGAGCAAAACTCTAAAAACCCTGACATACGAACCTTTATTCAGGACACAGGTTGTCAGGGAATGGTTGTTATCAATGACATCAACGAGCTTTCTTTGATGCATATGAAAATATTTGCCGCGATAACAGAAACATTTTATCCGGAAGAAAAGCCTCTTTCATTGTTGAATATCGGAGGCGGGGGATATGTTTTTCCGAGGTATTGCCGTCATAAATGGCCCGGCAATGAAATCGATGTTGTGGAGATCGACCCGGCCGTAACACATGCCGCCATTGAGGCATTCGGCCTGAAAAAAAACGCACCAATCGTCAGCCATAATATGGATGCCAGAAATTATATCGACTCAATGATTTCGAACAACACAAAAAATAAATATGATTTCATTTATCAAGATGTTGAAAATGGATTCTCCCTGCCATTTCAGTTGGTCACAAAACAATATAATGAAAAGATATTTAGTATACTTCATGACGATGGAATTTATCTGCTTGATATCGTGGACGTTTATGACAGAGGTCAGTTGCTTGGAGCCGTGATCAATACCTTAAATCAAACATTTGAGCATATTTATGTTATCTCTGAAGACGTACCACGGCACAAAGGGTATAATTACGTTATCGTTGCTTCAAAAAGAGACCTTAAGATCGAAACAATTAAACATCATCCTCAGCTTGATGATCTTTACCTGTGGATTTTAAGTTCATCTGAAATTCAAAAACTAATCGCAAATGCCAAGAATATTATTTTAACTGATGATTTTTCACCGGTCGAAAATCTTTTAGCGCCAATGGCACATCAAATTTCCGTCGATTTTCTGACAGAAAAATATGAGGAAAAAGCGAACCGTTATATACAAACAGGAGCTTACGAAAAAGCGATAAAAACCTATGAAAAAATAATTGAAAACGAACCGCTGGAATCGATTCGGGCTTACAAACGAATAGCGGAATTATACGGAAAAATAAATAGATTAAGAGAAGCAGCGGAAGCTTTACAAAAAGCTGTTCATTATAATGAGCAAAGTTCTTATAAAACAAATATAGCCGGTGTTTATTTAGACCTGGCTTTGCTTAAAAAGCAATTCGGCGAGATCGAACAAGCGAAAATTTATGCCAGAAAAGCTGTCGAGAATTTTGAAAAAATCCTTAGCCATAATCCCGACTCTGCTAACACTCTTTTTACACTTGCTATCGCGTGTGAGGAGTCAGGTTATCATTTAAAAGCGGTTGACTATTTAACCAGAGCAAGGGATTCAGAACCGAATAACATTAAGTTGCACATAGCGTTATTTCGTTTATTGTTGTCTCAGGGAAAACCGGATGAGGCATGGCGTCAATTGAATGCCTCTGCGGAATACATGAAATCGATCGGCAACCATGAAGATTATCAATATTTAAAACAAATTGAATCTTTTATAAAACAAAAACGCAATAACCTCAACGGATCAATGCCGTCAACGCGTATATGGCCTCATCAACACAATTAATGAAATAAAAATGGAAAAAAGATCGATGACGCTTATCGAAGCCGATACCGGCGGCAGACGATTGGTCTTTTCCGGCAGGACGCAGAAATGTTACAACTGGTAAATCCTGATTTTAATAACGAACAGAAAGTCGGAAAAAAGTCCCGGCAAACCGATTCTTTGGAAAACAGCCTGTTTCATTCGAAAAATACTTTGTGGGTATTTGAAATTCGACGAAGTTTCTGTTATACTATTACCAACCAGATGTTTTATATCTATTCAGGTATGACAATTTATGATGAGAAGGGCAACCCTTTTATTTCCGTTTTTATTTTTGCTTTTCGTCGCCGAAACCTCAGCCGATTTAGTCGGTCATTATACATTTGACGACGGCACCGCATCCGATGAATCAGGCTATCTACCAGCGGCGGACGGTACATTAATCGGAGGAGCAACCATTATCGATAATCCTGAAAGAGGCAAGATCTTAAGACTATTCGACCTCTCTCCCTCACATGTAAACTGCGGCTATTATGAAAAATTCGATTGTTCCGATGCTATCACTCTCGCGGCCTGGATCAAGACCGCCAACACCGTCGCGTGGCGTAGTCTTATCAGAAAACAGGATTACACATGGCGGTTCTCCAAGGACGGCACCGGCACCAACCTGTATTTCGCAGGGAACGGCCTGTCCGAAAATTATCAAATAAGCGGAACAGTAAATATCAGCGACGGCACATGGCACCATATTGCAGCAGTCTATGACGGGAACAATATTATTATCTATGTAGATTGCAAACTGGATGTCTCAAAAAATGCTTCAGGAAGCATAAATACCAGCACAGCACCTGTGTACATAGGCCGGGATACAGATTCTTACGATCCCGAGATCCTCATCGATGATATACGTATTTATAATCATGCCCTCTCACAAAACGAGATAAAAAGATTTGCCGCCGGTGAATTTGGCAAGGCCTGGGGGCCATATCCTGCAGACGAGGCCGAGTTTGTTAACACGAATATCAACTTAAGCTGGATGCCGGGAGATAATGCCGCTTGGCATGATGTATATTTCGGAAAAAGTTTCGAAGATGTAAATAACGCCATTCGTCTGGCCGGCGATGTGGACGGAGACACCAACGTTAATGTTGCAGATTTATCAATAATATTTAGCAATTGGCTGCAGGATCCGTCAGGTTTGAATCCATATCCCGACAAAAGCGGTGACGAAAATGTAAATATGACGGATTTTGCATTAGTGACAAGAGACTGGCTTAAAGATTCAGACCCGATATTCAAAGGCAGCTTTGATATCAACCATTATGCCCCTAATGCTCTTGAAAGTAACACCACCTATTACTGGCGCATCGACGAGGTTAACGGTATAGAAAACTATAAAGGAGACTGCTGGAATTTCACAACCACAAACGGCGCAACCATAACAGGTTTTGTTACAGGCGATATTTCACAAATGCCCTGGCAGAACGGCCGCAGCGAATTGGGGTGGTGCGCTGTTCGATTATATCGCAATGGCTTGCTGCAACAAGTTACAAGAACAAACACACCGGCCGGAGATTTTGAATTGACCGGTCTTGAGCCAGGCACCGTCGAACTGAGAATTTCCCGACCTGGATTTGTCTCCTACCGGCAGTGGGTAAACCTTGAACCAAATAATCTTTATTCATTTCATATTTTCTTAAACCGGGATAATGATTATGAAACAATCGTTCTCCCAAGAACCGGAACAGCTCTGACAAGGATACCCGGTGAAAATTTCGTGATCGAGTGTATCGCACCAGATACCGCGAACAATTGGAAAGCCTCTTTGGCAACAGAATATTTTTCACGTTCGCTTAATATAGTCAGTTCAGACTTTGCCGAAACGGGAGTTTTCAACAACACCAGGGACGGCTGGCTGATAGAAGTAAATGTACCGGCAACCACGCCTCCCGCTATGTATAAACTTTGCGTCGAGTACAACGATGTTAATAATGTAACTCATTATGCGAGCCAGGAAAAAGCTGTTAATATTCTTTCGCAATATCCGGATAGATATTATGTCATGCCTTATCTGGACTTTCATTTTAACTGGCCCGGGAATGTAGACGGGCAGGGAGCCGCCGGTGAAAAACAGGCGGACTATTTCAAAGCGGCTTCGTTAATTCAACCGTTGTATGTTGCTATCGGCGATGACGTGGGCTTTTATACCTACCCCGGTGACGCATATGCCATGTTCCATTACATTAATACTGTTTATTGCGATGTGCCGGTTTATCTCGCTTTCGGCAACCACGATGCCGAGCTGACCATCCCGGGCCACGAATATCACTTCGGCCCACGATGGCAGAAACGCCGCATCGGCCCAAACAACGCGTTGATCCTCAGTTACGATCTTTGGCAGGGAACTTATGACATGCCTCAGCAGCAAAAAGATTTTGTAAACAATGCCCTGGCTGAATTCCACAGCGATCCCGACAATAAAATAATCCTTCTTCAGGGCCATCTGCATCCCTGGCAACACCCGGAACAGCCATATTTTGAATATCCATTTACTCAGGAACAACGGCCGTGGTTCCCCGGCAACACCTGCGGCAGTGCTTCATTGAACTTTGATAAATTATTCATGTATGCTTTAAGTTTTAACAGTATGCACGGATGGTCGGATTTAAATTATTCGGCCAGGGTAATCCGCTTCAACCTGAATACTGTTTCCTCGGGTAATCTTTTGACCCAATCGGCCCTGCCATCCGTAGAATACAATGGCTTGAACAACGGCACAGAAGCAGAACTGACCGCAACCATCAGACTTATCGGCGCCGATCCCTGGAATCCTCCAGATGATCTTTATGTCGGCGGTGTATTCTGCGGGCTGCCTTCGGTTTGGGAGGGAATGCCCGGAATTGAAAATGCCCGACTTAAATTCATAATGCAGCAGGGTCAATACACCTGTACGGAAGGAAAAATCATTCAAACCGTCGATGGTGATCTTGGCACAACAACCAGCGTTTACGTAGAGATCGATATAGATCAGCCAATCACCCAGATCGATGTCATAAAACAATAATCATTTGCCATTAAGATACAAGAAACTCCTCTTTTTCATAAAGTCGATAAAATATTGACAGAGGACTTAATAAAATTTATAAAGAGGAAAAGAATCGGTCCAATTAAATAAGGGTGTCTGAATGAAGAAAAAAAACAAGCGTAGTATCATTTTTAAGATCATCTTGGTTATTTACCTGTTATATTCCGCCGTTTTTATTTTTCAAACCAGCCTCGTCATTGATGGCAAGCGATATTTCTGCCTGGCCGACGACCAGATGATATCCATGCAGTACGCGAAAAATTTCGCAAACGGTCACGGCCTGGTGTGGAGCGTGGGCGACAAACCGGTGGAGGGATTCACCAATCCGCTGTGGGTATTTTACATGACGCTGTTTCATCTGCTGCCGATTCCCTTGGCCCTGACGAGTCTTTTCATACAGATAAGCGGTGTGATTTTCCTTTTTTTCAATCTCATCGTCATAAAAAAGATAAGTGATTTAATAAGTGAAAATTCGAATTTCGTCGCTATCATCGCAGCGTTACTGACCGCCTTTTATTTTTCTTTGAATTACTGGGGCATCCACGGCTTTGAAATCAGTATTCTGGTCCTTCTGGTTAATTTAGCCGTGCTGTTTACGATCAAGGCTTTAAAGGAAGACAAACTGGTTTTGTATCCTTTTTTATGTCTCGCTGTGGGAATTCTTGTCAGACTGGATATCGCGGCGACATATTTAGTCTTTATTTTTTACCTGTTCGTTATACAAAAAAGACGGAAAAACAAGGATGTTGTTTTTATGATCGTTCCTTTCATTCTGGCGGTAGGCGGTCAATTCGCGTTCAATTATCTTTATTATGGTGACATTCTTCCCAATACTTATTATCTGAAAATGGCCGGATATCCGGTAACGCTGCGGATCGCGAGAGGACTTTTGGTATTCCTTGATTTCGCATGGAAAACGAACTGGGTATTATTGCTTCTGCCGTTTTTATTGCTGTTTACGAAAAAAAACCCATTCAAGGGACTGTTGTTTCTGATACTACTCGGCCAAATCGCCTACAGCATTTATGTCGGCGGTGACGCATGGGAATGGTGGGGAGCAAGCAATCGGTTTGTCGTTATCGCTATGCCGGTTTTCTTCGTTTTGTTCGGATTGACAATTTCCGAGATCTTCCGACTGATCAAAAAAACATTCCATATCGAAAAAATGTCTGTTGCGCAGAAGTTTTGCCTTTTCGTCTTTATCCTCTTTTCACTTTACAGTTTCAATTCGCCCAACGCCATGGAAAGTGCCAATGACTGGCTGTTATGCGAACCGCCCTTTGAAACACAGGGCCATGAAGACAAGCTCAGGTTAGGACTGGCAAGCGAGGAAATCACAAAACCCGGCGCGAAGATCGCGGTGGTCTGGGCGGGCATCATTCCTTATTTTACCGACCGCCAGTATATCGATCTGCTTGGCAAAAACGATGAGTACATCGGTCATATGGAAATGAAAAAATACAGCAAATTAAATCCGAATCTGCTCAGTCATAACAACTTCTTGAATTCCAAATACACCTTTTTTTATCCCGGTCATATGAAATGGGATTATGCTTATTCGATAGGCCAACTCAAGCCGGACGTGATCATCGAATTATGGTACGGCTACGAAGACGCGATGCCTTATCTCAAGGATTATACAACAGTGAATTACAGAGGTGTCCAGTTAATCGTTAATAAAGATTCTGAATACATTCACTGGGACAAAGTCAACATCATGAGACAGTGACAGCTTAATATTTTTCAAAAAGCTGTCCCCATTGGGTTTTTGAGAACTCGCGTATGATTTTTTTTCCAAAGATCGGATACCAGAAAAAATCGTGATATAAATTCGAGGCACATGGCGCCCAAACGACCAGCGGTGAGTGCAAAAGAGGCTTTTCAAGGAACCGCAAAGGCCCTTTTCTCAGCATCTGGTCACCCCATATGACGAAACTTCTTTTCGTAGTAAATCCGAAATTGACATCGTCAATATTTTCACCGACGATCTCGATATTCGCCGGATCGGCGACGCCGAGCTGCCTTTCATCACACATCCGGAGATAATCGATCTTCATCGGATCGTATCCCATCATCTTCGCCGCGATGGCGTCGATAGCAACACAATCACCGCTTGCCAGGATAAAATTCTTTTCTTTCGGCACCATGATCCTGGGACCCGCCCCGTCACCGCAGACCGTACCGTCCATTACGTTGAACATCCCCGGGTGCAGTTCCTTTTGCATCATCACCAGATCCACCAGTACTTCATGAATGTATTTATGGGCATAATGCCGGACCTCTTTTAACAACCCGCCGAACGCGTTTTTAATCGCACCGGTCGTGGTCGAATGGCCGTGGGTTTTAACCGTGGGCAAATGAATGACATTTTTGCCGATGAACATTGTTGGTATTTCAATGCCTTCCGGGAATATATCGTTCAGCTTCAAAAGCTTATGCTTGAAGTCGTATTTCGTCCATTCAACTTCCGTCAAAGGAATAAAATCAAGTTTCAATTTATTCAATACCGGCATCCATTTATTATTTTGGGCCCCTTCTCTGGGATTGGTCACCACGGTTTTATTTTCAACGCAAAACAATTTCTCACGCTCGAAACCGTCATCGAGAAGCGCACTGAGCACCCCTTCAACCTGCCATGGCTGAGAGGAACAGGCGGGAAAATACTTCGTCCAGGATAAATTCAATTTCACGAGCGTATCGACATCTTTCGAGACGAAATTTTGATAATTGGACAGATGGATGAGTTTTTTATAATCTTCAATAACCGTTTCAGGACTTGTTTTCAACACCGTTACTTTTGCTGTTTTGTTCTGTTCGCTCATTTACCAACTTTCATAAATCTATCACATTCACCGATTATCATTACACCATATACTATACGGAAAAATCGCAAAGTCAGTCTATGTTAATTTTCATATTCAGGCTTAATTTATACCGGCCCAAAAAACCCTATAAAACAGAGGTAAATTCCATAAATGTGTTATTTTAATACTATTTATCCTTTATTACACCTGAAAAATAGGTTAAATTTTATGACTGCTTCTATAAATGTCGATACCAATTTTAAAAAAGAAGACGTTATAAATCAAAACAAAAATAAAATGAAGAAATATCTGGAAATACTGCGACCTACCCACTGGATCAAAAATATCTTTCTTTATGTGGGATTGATATTCGGCGGCAAACTTTCCGGATCATTTGAACAAGTGCTCAGTGCCGTCGGTCTGGCCTCGGTAGGATTTATCTGTTTTTGTCTGGCGTCGTCATCGGTTTATATTTTTAATGACATCATTGACCGCCGATCGGATAAATTTCATCCGCAAAAATCAAAACGCCCTATCGCCTCGGGGCAAGTTTCGGTCATATCCGCCGCGGGTATCGCGATAATCTGCCTGATATTATCTTTAACGATAAGCCTTGTGATGTCGTATATGTTTACAGCGATCATTTCATCTTATATGGTCCTGGTCATCTTATATTCGGTGATCTTAAAAAGAATCATGATTCTCGACTGTATTGTCATTTCCACAGGATTCTGTTTAAGGGCCATCGCCGGTGCGGTGATCGTAGAGGTGCCGATTTCGCATTGGCTTATTATCTGCACCTTCGCACTGTGCTTGTTTGTCGCGTTCAGCAAACGAAGGGGTGAGGTACAGCAGCTTCAGGATGACAGTGAATCCTTCAGGGAAACTCTCGGCGAATACACACCCGAGCTTCTTGCTCACATGCTCGATGTCACCAGCGTCATTGCTATTATTTGTTTTCTTTTATATGCAATGGACGAGAGAACGGTGTCGATCTTTGGCACGAACAAGCTCATATATACGACCCCGATCGTCCTTTACTGCACATTTCGTTTCAGCGCTTTGATTCAGACCGGCAAATTTGTGGGTCCGGTGGAATTAATCCTGAAAGATCGGCCTTTCCAATTAGGCTTTATTTTCTGGGTCATATCCTGTATCCTGATTATTTATGACGGTTTTAGCAACCTGAACAGTTTGGAATGAAATTTTTGGTATATAACAAGAATCCCAGGTGAAAAAAGATAATAACAAAACAACAAAACCATCCGCTCAAACATTGCCTTCGTGGAAGCTTTGGCTGTTCCGTCTAACCGCGATTATATTGATACCGGTTTTATTTGTTTTGTTGATCGAGCTGGTTCTGAGAATCGGTGGCTACGGTTACCCGACCTCGGCTGCGATTAAATGTGAAGTTGACGGAAAAAAATATTATAAAGAAAACACCCGGTTTGCCTGGCGATTTTTTCCCAGACATCTCGCACCGGAATTTGAGCCTTTTTACTTTCCCGTCGAAAAATCCAAAAACACCTACAGGATTTTTGTGATGGGCGGCTCGGCCGCGGTGGGTATCCCGGAGCCGGCGTACAGCTTTGACCGCTTTTTAAAAATTATGCTGGAACATAAGTATCCCGACATCAATTTTGAAGTCATCAATATCGCTATGTCCGCGATCAATTCCCATATCGTATTTGAGATAGTGAAAGACTGCGCACGGTTCAATGCGGACATGTTTGTCATCTATCTCGGCAATAACGAAGTCGTCGGTCCTTATGGAGCGGGAACGGTCTTCACTCCTTTTCAATCCAGTCTGTCTATGATCCGGCTTTCAAATAACCTTAAATCCACGAAAACAGGCCAATTATTAACCCGTTCGCTTGAATCAACACAAGATGCGCCGGAAACATGGAAAGGTATGGAAATGTTTCTGGAAAAACAAATCCGTGCCGATTCTGCGGTCCTGCAAGCCATTTATCAGAACTTTCAAAATAATCTTGAAGATATTATTAAACTCGCTCAAAAACATCATATTAAAATAATCTTAAGTAATGTCGGTGCGAATTTCAAAGACTGCCCGCCTCTTTCTTCGTTACATCGAGCGGATTTGTCCCAAACGGATAAAAAGAAATGGCAGCAACTTTATCAGCAGGGAATCGAAAAGGAACAATCAGCCGATTTCTCTCAGGCCCTGGCGTATTATTCAGCCTGTAAAGATATCGATTCCCAATATGCGGATTTACATTTCAGGACAGCAAGATGTTACTGGGAACTTGAAGACTAC
>CAZNET010000044.1:7591-11755 GCA_964571885.1 uncultured Pirellulales bacterium | reverse complement strand
CTATTTTGAGCAGGCGGGAAAGATCCTCGACACCTCAGAAGATAAATTGGAAGTTCGGTACAACAGCGAATGGCTCGCCCAGATGAATCTGGCGGATATTATCAAACTGACCGCCAGTATGACTGTGGCAAGAATGCTGGAAAGGGACACCTTTGAGATCCGATACAAAGCGGGTGACTCGATCGGTATCCATGAATTCCTTTATCCCTTAATGCAGGGATACGATTCCGTGATGATTCAAAGCGATGTCGAACTGGGTGGAACCGATCAGACGTTCAACAATCTGGTCGGCAGAGACTTGCAACGGCTCGATAACCAGCAGCCACAGATCGTCATGACCATGCCGATTCTGGTTGGTCTGGACGGCACGGAAAAGATGAGCAAATCCAAAAACAATTACATCGGTGTCACTGACGAACCCAATGATATGTTCGGCAAAGTAATGAGTATATCCGACGACATGATGGATAATTACTATACACTGTTGACCGATCTGCCAATGGAGACGGTCAATGAACTGACTGATCCTGATAAAACTCACCCTAAGCAAGCGAAAGTGCTGCTCGGAAAAACGATCATCACTCAATTCTATGATGAAGAAAAAGCAGAGCAAGCTGCCCAGGCATTCGAACAAATTTTCGCAAAGGGACAACTGCCCGATGATATGCCGCAAATCGAACTTCCCAAAGAGACCTTTACAATCAAGCAGCTACTACTTGAATGCAAGCTGGTTGAAACAGGCGGAGAAGCAAAACGTATGGTCAAGCAGGCAGCGGTCAGCATCGACGGCAACAAAGCCAGGGATCCGAACGACGAAGTCGCCGTCAAAGACCAAATGGTCATTCAGGTAGGAAAAAGGAAATTCGCCCAGATAAAACTAAAATAAAAACTATAGACTATCTTCCAGTTTTTTGATTTCTTTCAATTGCTTAACAGCTCCTCTGTCACGAGGGCGATCCATTGCTTTTTTGGATTTAATTAACGCATCAACATTCAATACGTGCCATTTGACATTATCCACTATCACAGTCTTGCTGTTTTGTTTCACGATATTGAAGTCGCCTACACCTTTAACATAGCCGATACAGTTAAGTTACCCGATATCGGTACCAATATAAAGATTTTTGAATTGTCCTCAGTTTTCTGTGGTCGATCGCAACTTTAGTTTTTTAGACGTCATTCGATGAACCGGATTCAAACCGGCAAGGGCTTGCTGGAGTTTCATCAAATTGTCACAGGAAAAGTCACAACTGACCTCTATGTTTTGGTTTATGAAAGTACAGCCGTAAACAACTCCGGCGCAATCTCCGATCAAAACAAATTCGACATTGGCTTCTGCAAGTCTTTAAAGAAGATTTAAGAAATCACCGCTCATGCGTCCTTGGCTTTCTGTAATTTCTGCATGGTGTCAAGTGCTATCTGGTGGCGTCTGATGCGTTCAGCATAATTTAAACTGAGATTCTCTTTTATCAGTGAAATATCAATCCCGCATTGCTCCGCTTGTTTTATGGGGTCATCGTAATCAAGATGTTTCTTTTTGTCGGACATACTTTTATAAATTATATTCTTTTATTTTTCGATAGAGGGTACGTTCGCCGATGCCGAGGATTTTGGCCGCTTTTTCACGGTTATTGCCCGTTTTTGCCAGGGTATCGACAATCGCTTTTTTCTCCAGATCACTAAGTGACATTCCGCCCAGATTGGTGGTCTCACTGACCTTGCCGGTCAACTGCCTGACTTGATGGATCTCCGGCGGAATATCTTTAACGTCGATCTTGTCACCGTCGCACATTACTACCATCGTTCGAATGCTGTTTCTCATCTGACGAATATTGCCGGGCCATGTATAACTTTTCAGAATCGCCAAGGCGGGCTCTGTTATGCCGGTCACTTTTGAGCCGGTTTCCTCGGCTGCTTCCCTGATGAAAAAGTCAACAAATTCCGCAATATCTTCGGGCCTGTCTTTCAATGCGGGGACACTGATATTAACTCCCTTGATCCTGAAGTACAGGTCTTGACGAAATTTGTTTTCCTCAATCAGTTTCGGAAGATTATGATTGGTCGCGCTGATAATCCGCACATCGACTTTGATCTGTTTATGCGAACCGACCGGGACTACGATGCCGTCTTCGAGCACCCTCAGCAATTTCGCCTGCATATTCAGCGGCATATCACCGATCTCATCAAGAAATAATGTCCCCTCATGAGCCTGCTCAAATAATCCTTTCCTGTCCTCGGTCGCCCCGGTAAAAGCACCTTTGACATGGCCAAACAATTCGCTTTCCAGAAGTGTTTCAGTTAAACCGGCACAGTTAATCGGCCGAAAAGGCTTATTTTTACGCAAAGAATTTTCATGAATGGCCTTAGCCAGGAGTTCTTTGCCCGTCCCTGAAGATCCCTCGATCAAAACAGAAATGTTCGTCGGGGCGACTCTTCTTAACACTTCGAATATCCCTCGAATGGCGTTACTGTTTCCTTTAACGCCATCAAAATAAAACTCACCCTTTTTTATGTCACGCCGTTGGCGTTGATGTTTTCGCTGAGTTGACTTTCTCGCCGCCTTTTCAACAAGGGTTCTCAATTGATCGATATCAATCGGTTTGACCAGATAATCAAAGGCTCCCTTTTTGATAGCTTCTTTACAGTTATCGATCGTGGCATAAGCGGTTATCAGAATCACCTCGGTATTGTCATTCAGCTGCTTAGCATGATCAAGAATCTTCAGCCCATTGATACCGTCTTCCAGTTTCAAATCGGTGATAATAATATCAAAATTTTCTTTCTCAATCATCTCCAGAGCGTCTTTGCCGTTATAGACACTGATCGCTTTGTCGCAATAATTTTCCAAGGCTTCCGCGATCCCGTCGGCGTGTTCGCGTTCATCGTCAATCACCAATATAACTGCTTCCGTACTCAAATCATCACTCCGAATCAATCACTGTTTTCTGTCATAAGAGGCAGCGTGATTGAAAAAGAAGTGCCTTTCGCCGGTTCGCTGTTGACATCTATTGAGCCGCGATGTGCTTCAACGATTTTTTTGACCTTTGGCAATCCCAGTCCGCTGCCGCCTTTACGTGTCGAATAATAGGGCTTAAATATTTTCATTAACATGTCTTTGTCCATTCCCTGACCGGTATCATTCACCTCGATAATCGCCGAGCGGTCCTGCCGGCGGGTACGTATAATCAATTCTCCCCCGTTCGGCATTGACTGCTGTGCGTTAATAAACAAATTCAATAGCACCTGTTTGAACATATCCGGGTCAATTCTACACATAAGCGGTTCGTTATGCAAACGGCTTCGCAGGTTTATCGAATTGCTGTAGCATTGAGGAGTGAAAAAATCGACCATATCAGAGACTAACTCATTTAGATCTGTTCTCGCTAAATTCAATTCGGTTTTGTCAATATATTGAAGAAAGCTATTCAGTATCTCCTCAAGTCTGTCAATTTCTTTCTTTATAACCGTAATTTTACGCTGGGCGCGCTGAGCGGATTCCTTCGAATGATCATTCAGGTACTCAGCCAAGAGCTTCATGTTTACTTTAACCGTAGAAAGAGGATTCTTGATCTCATGGGCGAGTTCACCAATCAGTCTGCTGATTTCCTCCAGTTTTCCGTTTTCAGCGTTTTTTTGCTCTTGTGTTTTCTTCAGAAAAAAACCAATTGCCGCTCCCATTGCAAAAGCCGCTATAAAACCGACCAACAGTGAAAGCATTTTTCCCGCCCCCAGTATAAATACATTGAGAATATCCATATCCAAGGCTCAGAAAAAAGTTTTATTCTGAAATATCGGCAGTCTTTTTTTTGTCAAGCTCAGCGAGAGCAGCTTTTCGCGATAATTTGAATCTGCCCTGCTCGTCGATATTAATCAATTTAACGTCAATCAAATCGCCCATTTTACAGACATCCTGAACATTCTTGACATATTCATTACTCAACTCACTGATGTGACACAAGCCTTCGACGCCGGGGATAATCTCTACGAAAACCCCAAAGTCTTTTACGGAAACAACTTTGGAATCATGATAGATTTTCCCAACCTTGGGCGGCTGGGTCATGGCTTCGATGATTTCTTTTGCTTCCAAATGCCCATTGCCGCCAACACAACTGATAAAGACCGTGCCGTCTTCCTCAATTTCGATGACGGTGTTTGTTTTTTCCT
>CAZNET010000044.1:0-7581 GCA_964571885.1 uncultured Pirellulales bacterium | reverse complement strand
CTTTAATCACAGCCCCACCCGGACCGATGACTTTACCGATCAACTCCGGATCGATCATCAGACTCAGCAGTTTCGGTGCATAGGTGCTTAATTGTTCTCTTGGTTTTTCGATCGCGTTGTTCATTATTTCAAGAATTTTAAGTCTTGCCTCTTTGGCTCTTTGCAGCGCTTCGAGCATAATATTATGAGCGAGGCCTTCGGCTTTGATATCCAACTGGATCGCGGTAATACCGTCAACGGTGCCAGCCACCTTAAAATCCATTTCGCCGAAATGATCTTCTTCTCCCAAAATATCGGTCAAAAGCTCATATCGACCATCTTTATCGGTAATCAATCCAATTGAAATACCTGCGACGGCTTTTTTCACAGGCACCCCCGCATCCATTAAGGCCAGCGACCCGCCGCAAACCGATGCCATAGAACTGGACCCATTCGATTCGGTGATATCTGAAACGATCCTGATGGTATAGGCAAAATCGTTTTCATCCGGCCTGACCTGCTCGAGTGCCTTCTCGGCTAATGCACCGTGGCCGATTTCCCTTCTGCTCGTACCTCGAATAGGTCTTACCTCACCAACTGAAAACGGCGGAAAGTTGTAATGCAGCGTAAAACTCTGACTGTATTCTTCCTGCAGGCCGTCAATGATTTGAGCATCTCTGACAGTACCTAATGTCACGCTGACAAGCGCCTGTGTTTCACCGCGGGTAAATATCGCTGAACCATGGTTTCTGGGCAAGATATTGACTTCACAACTTATCGGCCGGATATCGTTGTAGCCTCGTCCATCCGACCGCTTTCCCTCCAAAAGAAGTTTTTTGACTACTATTCCCTCGATATCATGCAGTATCCGTTTAACCAACGATTTACTATACACACCATCCGTCTCCGCAGGTTCCTCCGGACAATATTGATTCAGGATTTGTTCGTTTATTTCATTCACAGCTTCCTTGCGCGCCTGCTTATCGGGAACCTGCTTTGCTTCATAGAGTTGATCGCTGATTTGCGAAGTGATTTTACCAACTAATTCCTGATCTGTTTCCACCAACGGAATTTCTTTTTCAACACCGGCATTCTCACGAAGTTCTTCGATCATATCACACACTTCACCGACGACTTTATGCGCATCGGCCACCGCAGCGGCGATCGTATCTTCGGGGAGTTCCTGTGCGCCGATTTCGATCATGTTGATCGCTTCTTTGCGTCCACCGAGAAGCAAATTCAAATCACCTTCATCCAACTGCTGATGCGTCGGGTTGATCACAAACTGACCGTTAATTCTCGTCATTCGACAAGCACCGGTCGGGCCGATGAATGGGATTTTGCTGATATGCAGAGCGGCACTAGCACCGATCATAGCGAGAATATCCGGGTCATTTTCTCCGTCAAATCCCAAAACATTCGCGATAATCTGAACTTCCTGAAAATAGCCTTCCGGGAACAACGGCCGAATTGGTCTGTCGATCTGCCGGGCGGTCAAAACTTCTTTGGTACTGGGTCTGCCTTCTCGTTTTATAAACCCGCCGGGAAACTTACCGGCAGCACTTTGTTTTTCACGATATTCGACACTTAATGGAAAAAAATCGATATCCGCCGACCTGGGTTCGGCGGTAACAGCGGTAACCAATACCATGGTATCACCGTATCGAACGACGACCGCACCGTCTGCCTGTTTAGCAATCTTACCTGTTTCAATAGAAAGTACACGACCCCCTATTTCCTTTTGAACTTTAAATATTTCTGACATAATATGTCCTCTCGTTTCTGAGCCCGTAGCTGGTGGTTTTGGGTTCACAGCTTCGGGGCATGAGCCGAAAACCACTAACTACGGACAGCCAATAACATTACTTTCTCAAACCGAGACGAGAAATTATTTGCCGATAGCGTTTAGGATCCTTTTTATTAACGTATTTCAGAAGCGCTGTTCGATTACCTACCATCTTTAATAAACCTCGCCTGGACGAGTGATCTTTTTTATGTACCTTGAGATGCTCGGTAAGTTCGTTAATTCTTTTGGTCAACAAAGCTATCTGAACTTCGGGCGATCCGGTATCATTTTCATGGATCTCATAATCTTTGACAATTTGTCTTTTTTCTTCTACTGTGAGCATACTAACTAATAAGTCCTTTCAAAAAACCAACTTAAGTAAGATATTCTATACCAAAAACAATAGCCATTGTAAAATGAATTATATATTATATACCTATTTGAATTAAAATACAAGCAAATTTAACCTGCAATATGCATTTAATTCGATGTTATTATACTCATTTTATCGGTTTGAATCACGTTTTTTGTCTACATTTGGGCGAGAAATGACAGACAAAAAACTCTCAAGATGGATTTTTTGAGGGCGATTAATGGGCAATAACGGTGGAGATTCGAAATACCGGCAACAGAAGAGCGATGGCAATGGTTCCGATAATACTGCCTAAAATTGCAATCATCAATGGTTCGATCATTGTCATCACGGCATTTATCGAGGCATCCAGCTTCTTTTCGTAAAACGTTGACATTTTATCGCAGACATCCCCTAATTTGCCGCTTTTTTCGCCGGCTCTGAGCATTTGGATGATCCCGGGCGCTATAAGTTCGGAACCGCTTGAAATCTGTATCGACTCAGATAACTGATAGCCGTCACGAATTTTGCCATCAACCTGTTTCCATAATTTCTGGAAATAATAGTTATCGCAGGAACCCTGAACGACCGCGATTGAATCGAGAAGATTTACGCCGGTGGTGACCATGGTTGACATAATCCGCATACTACGCGTTACGACCATATCAAGAAACATCGTGCCGAGCACCGGCGTATGAATTTTCAAATAATCAATCACTTTTCTGCCCAGAATCGTACGTGAAACATAATACAAAAATACCAATAAAACGATGATCCCGGTAACGAGCATGGTCAGGCTTTTCGGGTCACCAAGAATATGGCTGAAATTAACCAGTATTTGTGTCAATTTCGGCAGCGCTGCTTTACGCGCTTCGTATATTTTCATAAACCTCGGCAAAACAAAAAACATCAACGTCCCGGTTGCCGCGACGGCCATCAGGGCCATAATGAAAGGATATGTCAAAGCCCCTTTGATCCTTTTTCGTGTTTGCATTTCAAAATTGAGATACCCCGTTAAAACCTGAAGCATTTCAACCATCCTGCCTGATGCTTCAGAGGCCTTGACCATACTGATAAACATAGAATTGAATATTCTCGGGAACTGACGAAGTGCTTTAGAAAACGGTTCGCCGTTCTTAACGGTATCGGAAATATGCTTAATGATTTCTTTAAAGTTTCCCGGCACAGACTGCTCGCCAATCGCATCCAGTGCGTCGCTAAGGATCACACCGCTGTCAAGCATTACCGCAAGCTGTGTTGTGAATAATATCAGTTCGGATTGTTTTATTTTCGCTGAGTGCAGATAGGAAGGAATTGAATTATTCAAAAATAAGTCTCTTTTGGCTTCAAACCCCGGATCCTGATTTTGTCCGAATTTCAATCCGGTTCTGCTTTTGGTACGATGACCGGCAGAGGAATCAACGACAACGTGATTTTCCGAAATTTCAACCTTACTCATTTGTTTTTAATTTGCCTGGTAATCATTTCATCTTCGAATTTATCTACTGTCTGGATGGTCCTGAATATCTCGTCGATGGAAACAATTCCCGCTTTCGCTTTCTCAAAGCCATCCACATGCAGCGGCGACATTCCTTTTTTAATCACTTTGGCTTTTAATCCTTTTAAATTCTTTCCTTCATTGATTAATTCAAGGATTTCATCATCAGGAACAAACAATTCATGAATCGCGATTCGACCTACGAAACCTGTATTTCTGCATTTTTTGCAGCCAACGCCGCGATAATAAGTATCAATCTGCCCCCCAAGCCTTTCCACGGTCCGCCTAATGCTAACAGACGGTTCACAGACTGTTTTGCAATTCGGGCAAATCTTTCGAACAAGTCGCTGGGCCAAAACGGCATTTAACGAAGCACTGACCAGATAAGGAGCGACACCTAAATCGATTAATCGCGTGACCGCTCCGGGCGCATCATTGGTATGCAGCGTTGACAAAACAAGATGACCGGTCAGTGCCGCCTGAACGGCGATATCGGCGGTAGCGGTGTCCCTGATTTCACCCACCATGATAATATCGGGATCCTGCCGCAAAAGACTGCGAAGAGCCGTGGAAAAATTAAAGCCTACGGTGGTATTAACCTGAAATTGATTAATAGCCGACATATTGCATTCAACCGGATCCTCAACCGTGCAAATGTTTACTTCATCACTATTGAGTTCAGCCAGTGCGGCATAAAGTGTTGTATTTTTTCCGGATCCAGTCGGCCCTGTCACCAGAACGATGCCGCTTGGTGAATGAATGACTTTTCTAAATAATTTGAGATTTTCATACGTAAAACCAAGCGACTCAAAATTGAATATCACTTTCTGAGGATCGATCACACGGATAACAACTTTTTCCCCAAAATTACCCGGCATAACAGAAACTCTCAAATCGACCGGCCGGCCTTCAACCAGCACATGAATACTTCCATCCTGAGGCAGACGTCTCTGGGCAATATCCAGCTCGGACATGATTTTAATACGGGAAACAATCGCCGGGTGCATCTGATAAGGCGGTCTCATCTTCTCATAAAGTTTTCCATCGACACGATATCGAATCCTCAATTTCTTGTCATCGGGTTCGATGTGAATATCACTGGCATTTTCTCTGACCGCATTAAACAACAAATAATTAACGAGCTTCACAACCGGCGACTGACCGGCTATTTCCTCAAGATTTGTAATATCCTGGGTGATATTTTCAATCAGTGTAAAATCCTCGAGGCTGTCTTCGTCAATAATATCGTCGATAACAAATACATTGGCGGCAGGTAAATAGGTCTGAAGTGTCGCCTTGATATCGTTAGCCGTCGCGCTGACAACCTGAACTCTACAGCCGGTCAGGCGTTCAATTTCATCAATCAGAAAAACATTGGTAGGCTCGCTCACTGCGACGGTGAGGGTGTTATAAACCTTAAACAAAGGCAAAATAATATGTTCTTCCAGAAAATCCCGCGGCAAGATTTCCAAAACATTTGCATCGCATATTTTCGGGCTTACCTGAGCATAGGGAACATCATATGCTTCGGCCAAAGCGGCAGCAACCTGATTTTCGGTACAGTAGTTCATCTCGACAAGAAGTTCGCCGAGCAGCTTGCGATGCCCTTTTGCTTTTTGCTCGGTTAGAGCCTTTTCTACCTGCTCCTCGGTCAAAACACCCCTTGCGATCAGCAACTGTCCCAATTGCAACTTGTTTTTTACGGCGGTACTGCTCATATTAATCTCACTATCTTACGCGAAACTCTTGACCGCTTCGGTAAGTTCATCAAAAATCTCAAACTCCTGCAACAAACGGGTTATTTCGAAAATCTTCTTAGAATTTTCATCAAGTCCGGCAAAATGAACTTGGCAGTTATTGTCATTACAATAATCACGCATCCACAAAAGTGTTTCGAGCCCCGCGCTGTCAATAAATCCGACGGAGCTAAGATCGACGACAATTCCCCTTCGATTCATTTTTACCACTGCAACAATCTGTTCTTTGAACAACTCGACAAAATCCGTCTCGAGCTCTCCTTGTAATTCAATAACCGTCACTTTATTGTAATCTTGTTTTGTTATCTTCATTGGATCAATGTTCCTACCGCTACCGTACCATATTCGGCGAATTTATCGTATCCGCCTATCTCACTATATCCGCCCTGCATCATATCCCAAAGCTGATAAATATCACTGTCCAGAAAAATTCGGCCGATATCCGGGTCGAATTGCTTTCCGAGATTGATCTCAATTTCCTCCATGGCCTGTCGAACACTCATTGCGTTTCGATAGGTTCTACGTGAAGTCATAGCATCAAAACTGTCAGCAAGACAAATTATCCTTCCGATCAACGGAATGTTGGACCCCGCCAATCCATCAGGATAGCCCTTGCCGTCAAAACGCTCATGGTGATATAAAACACCCGGGACGATTTCTTTCATCTGTTTTATGCCGCTGAGAATGCCCGCTCCGATCGAAGGATGTTTTTTGATACATTCATATTCTTTGCTTGACAATCGACCGCTTTTTTTTAAGACCGCTTCATTAACTCCCATTTTCCCGATATCATGCAGTAATCCCGAAAGATAGATATTGTCTATCTGGGACCTGTCGATCAATTTTTTTTCAGCGGCTTTTTCCGCGATCCATCTGGAAATAAAAGCGACTCGTTCTGAATGTCCCCGGGTGTACTGATCCTTGGCGTCAATGCTGCTTGTCAGCGCCTTTAGAGAACCGATAAATAATTCCTGAAGATCTTTGAATAAATTACTGTTTTCAATAAAGACAGCACAGCTGTTTGCTACAGAATTAAACAGCTTAACATCAATCATATCGAAATCGAGTTTGTCGATCCTGTTAATAGCAACCATCACGCCAATAATAGCGGCTGGCATGGCCGTCTGAGACTGATCCTGTTGTTTCTTTTCTTTTCCGAATAAAGGAACCGCGATAATGTTATTAATATGATCCGCCCAGCGATATTTAAATGGCGAATCAACTTCACTATCCAATAAAGCCTCCCGTCCGCTTGTCACTTCACGAATAAGCCGATTGAATAAAATGGCAGCCATTTGCTCATCGATGTCAATCAATCCGGAACCCGCAGTAATCATTAAGCGCTTCTGATTATCGATAATCTTTTCCTGAATTACCGCAATACCTTCCACATTCACCAGGTCCGTCAGATAATCACACGCCATCTGAAGGAAATTAGAATCAGATTCGGTAACTTTCATATGAGAGCTTATCTTATGAAGCAAAACCAACTCTTCATAGGTGTGTGACAATTCCGAACCGATGGTCTCAATCTGCCGATTGAAATTCATATCCGCCTGGATGCTTTCTATTAGCAAGATAACCATATCCTTTACGATTTCTATTTCAACTTTTGTGGATTTTCCGGCTTTAACAATAATCATTCCGTGAAGTTCGATCCGTCCTTTACCGGACACCAGCGACTGAATCGGCGCAATAATTACATCTTCTTTTTCAGGCCGAATCACCTGGGGTTCCGAAACCGCGGTATATCTCAAGGATGGGATAACATCCATGGTTTTCCTTGCCGTTGCGATAAGTTTTTCAATATCACACGTGCTGTTTTTCACTTCATAAAATATTTCAGACTGTCCCTGTGCATCACAGAAAACAAAATCAAAACCGTATTCTGACATTCTGCGTCCGAATTTTTTCAGTTTCTGCAACTGCTGAATCCCTATTCGACAAGGCGAACACATATACCTGATGGATTCGTTCATATTGTCACTATTACCGGCTTTCATCATCCCATTCAGCTTTTCTGCATCACCGCACTATGGTACAAAATATCTTCGATCGATCTTAACAGTTCTTTTGGACTAAACGGTTTGCTGAGAAATTCGGCAATTTGCATCTGTTCGGCAGTCTCGTCATCAATCGCGAAACTTCGAGCAGTCAGCATAATGACCGGAATATCAGCGGTATTGTCATTTTTTCGTAATTGTTCCAC
>CAZNET010000043.1:0-11766 GCA_964571885.1 uncultured Pirellulales bacterium | reverse complement strand
GGCATTGATCATCGTCTCGGCTTCTGACGTTCTACCGAGCTGAAGATAAACATATCCAAGCAGGGACTGAAGTTCCGGGGCGTTGCTTTTTTCGATCCAGAATTTCAGATCATTAATACGGTCGTCGAGCGTGTCTCGGTCGCCGGCGACAGCGACAAAATCAATTTTTTCATTAAGATAATCCGGCATTTTTTCAAGGGTCTGGGAAAGATACATCGCGCTTGACATATATTCCCCGGCGGCGAATAAGGCATGACTTTTGCCGGCCAGAGCTAACGGATCATCCGCTTTATGAATATTCGCCAGGGTAAAAGCGTCCGCGGCGCGGTAAAACTTGCCTTCACTAAGATAACGTTTCCCCGCCTTCATATACTCATCGTATTTGGCCTGGGAATAGTCATCTAACGATTCGTATTTTCCTAAAACCGCTCTTGCTCTGGTCGAAGGATCGAGATCGGCAAGCCGGTCTCGATAGACTTGTTCCGGTTCCGTACGTTCACTGTCTCTTGGCCGTTCAGGGGCGCTTGATTCTGTTTGCTTATCGGTCTGGTCATTTTGTGATTGTTTTAGTCGCTCCTGGGCTTGGAGTTCATCCAGTTCCTTTTGCAGCCGGGCGATCTGTTCTTCGACTGAATCATACAAATCATCCTTGTCATCGTTCTTGTCGCTTTTTTGCTTTTCCTTCTCTGTGTCGCGAAGCTTTTTTTGCTCAGCAAGCTGTTTCTGGAGTTGCAGCTTTCGTTTTTCGTAGGAAAGATCGTTGCGAATGAGCGGTGAGTTCCGGGTTGTTGACGGCAACTGTGATCTTGATTCGATTTCATCTTCGGGACTTTCTGAGGCACTGGGAGCGATTTGGTCGGCTGTTTCGAATCCGCCGCGGGGCATTTTTGTGACATCGGTTTGAATGATTGCTTCAATTTCCCGGGGACTTCGCATCAAAGGCCTGAAATTATTTTGGCCCCAATAGCGGTTTGTGGCCGAGCGTGTTTGTGTTGTCGTTGGTGAATAATTATCAAATGTCCTCTCATATACATACGATTGATTACGGGTAATAACTCCTGAGCGGTACGGTGAAGTGGTCGTTACAGAACGGCTGCCGGAATAATAAGACATCATCGGGTCATAACCATACAAATAGCCGCTGGTGCTTCGTCGAAATGTATCCAAATCGGAAGTTCCAAGATGCGAATTGAAATAAGATGTCGAATTATAGGGTACAATGCCTCTGAAATGTCTTCCGCCGCCTACATTTCCGGTAACGATTTGATTACCGTATGGATTGTATTGGGCCGGACTTCTATAAAGCCCGCTTTGGGAAGATGTTACCGGGGTTGTACCGGAACCGACCGGACTTGAGCTTACCTGGGCCAAAACAGCCGCCGATAATATAATGAACATATTGGCCGTAATTATCGATCTCATTACTATTTATACTTCGTCAAAAAAAGGGGTGTTCATAATTAAAGATTTTTTTGGGTGTTTTTATAATGCGGGGTTTTTGCCCATTGCAGCTTCTCTGCAAGGGTATCCCAGTGTGTTCTGGCGGGATTATTAACGATGAGAAATTTATTTTTATGGGTTTCAACCGTAATGGTATCTTTAGGTGTGACTTTATGAGAAATCTGCCCATCGACGGAAAGTGTCGTTCCGCGGTTCAGTTTCAGGCCGACAATGTCGATGTTGCTGTCCGGATCGATGACTATCGGTCTGAAATTGAGGGAATGCGGACAGATGGGATTGATAATAATTGCCTTCATTTTTCCAGCGAGGATCGGGCCGCCGGCCGAGAGGTTATAAGCCGTTGAACCGGTAGGTGTGGCAATGATTAATCCATCGCTGACACAGCCGGCAAGTGACTGACCGTTGACGCGAATCTGCAGCTCAACCATGCGGTAGGGCGGACCGGCGTTGATGAAAATATCATTTACCGCAGTGGAGGTAAATATTTTCTTGTTTTCCCGTTCGATAAAACAACTCAACATCATACGTTTTTCGATCGTTACTTTGCCTTTAACGATATTATCGAAATAATTCGTGAGTTCCGATACATTGAATTCGGCGAGGAAACCCAGTTTGCCGAGATTGACACCGATAACCGGCACCTGTGAATTCGCCAGTTCTCGGGCGGCTTTGATAATACTGCCGTCACCGCCGAACACGACCGCGTAATCACAGTTCTTGAACGTTTCAGGAAGAGGTTTTCTGACATTATAATTTCCGGTAATCTCGGCTTGATTAGCTGTCGTTTCCAAAAAATCGTCGATCGCTTTGGCCACATGTCCCTTGGCGGGGTCACCGAAAATTGTCAGTTTGACTTTTTTGCTTTTTGCCATCGTACCAGAACCGAGTTTTGGTTTTATATCCGCATCGTCTGCAGGCACCGTTTGACCCGCTGAACGATATTGTCGGCATTTAGCTTTGCTGTGCTTAGCTGATTTCGCCTTAAATCATGACCGGTGAATTTTCTTTCTGCGGCCAGGGTGATAATCGGTTTATACACTCCGCCGGGATATTTATTCGCCACCGCTTCGAGAATGGCAGATCCGAATCCGCAACTTAGCCCGTGATCTTCAATGGTGATAATTGCCTTGTCTCGGGCCAGTTCGATGATCCCGTTATTCAGCGGCGCCGCGAACCGGGCATTGATTACATCGACCTCCAGATCTTCGGCTGAGAGTATCTCGGCTGCTTTGCAGGCTTCATAAAGCAACGAACCGTAATTGACAATCGCCAACTGAGCATTTGGATTGGAAATCACCGTAACAGACTGCCCGCGGATAAATGGCTCCTTTGTGGCCTCACTATTTATATTTTTCAGCCGTTGCAGAGTTGGAACAAGGTCTTTCGGATATCGGATCACCGCCGGAGTATTTTCATTCAGTGCGAATTCCAGCGCCATCGGCAGTTCTTCGGCGTCGGCCGGGGCGGTCAAAACCATGTTAGGCATCATCCGTAAAAAACCAATATCCATCAGTCCATGATGCGTCGGACCGTCTGAACCGACAAAGCCGGCGCGGTCAACACAGAAAACCACCGGAAGATTCTGAAGTGACACTTCCTGGAAGATCTGGTCAAATGCCCGTTGCAGAAACGTCGAGTAGATGCAGACCACGGGCTTAAAGCCCGTTTTGGCCAGACCGGCTGCGATATCGACCGCGGCGCTTTCGGCGATGCCGACGTCATAATAACGGTCGGGAAAGCGTTTTCGAAATTCAGCCAGTCCCGTGCCGTCACACATCGCGCTGGTAATGGCGACAATACGCTTATCGTTTTCGGCCAGTGACACCAAAGCGGATCCAAATACTTTTGTAAAGGTTGGTGTATCCGTACTGCGTCGTCCGGGGGTTTGCTCGAGTTCCATGGGTTCGCCGTTCAGGTTGAACGGTCCGGTCGAATGAAATTTCCGTGGATTTTTATCTGCCGGTTCGAACCCCCTGCCTTTTTCCGTATAAACATGAAGTATTACCGGATGGTGAAGATGACGAACGGCTTCGAAAAGCTGCACCATCGATACCACATCGTGACCATCGACGGGACCAAAATACGGAATGTCGAGACTTTCGAACATCTGACTGGCGGGAAGTGTCATTCGTATTTGTTTTTTAATGCGTTCGATAGCTTCTTCGACGCCTTTACCGATCACCGGTAGATGATCGAGGATATTTGTCGTTGTTTTTCGCAGGTCCTCATAGGTTTGACTTAACCGGATCTGTGAGAAATATTTTGCCAGCGCGCCTTGTGTGCGGTCAATGGCCATGGAATTGTCGTTGAGCACGATCAGCATTTGTCGTTTGACCAGCCCTAAATTATTGAGTGCTTCGAATGACAGGCCGTTGACAATGCTGGCATCGCCGACGAGCGAAACAATTTTTTCTTCCGAGCCGGTTTGTTTTGCTCCCAGCGCCATGCCGATCCCCGTGGCGATGGATGTCCCCGCATGGCCGACGACAAACGGGTCATAGAGGCTTTCATTAGGATTGGGAAATCCGCTGATGCCGTCAGCCTGACGCAGTTTGTAAAAAAGCTGTTTTCTGCCCGTGATGATCTTGTGCGTATAACACTGATGACCGACATCCCAGACGAGCTTGTCGTTGGCGAAATCGAAGACATAGTGTAATGCCAGCGTCAGCTCGATAACACCCAGGTTGCTGGCCAGATGACCGCCGGTTTTACTCATTGAATTCAAGATAAAATCGCGTATCTCATGGGCCAGCGGCTTAAGCTGTTCGGGTTTTAGCTGCTTTAAATCCGCAGGGCTGTCTATCTTTTCGAGTAAATTTTCCATAGTTCGGCATTTTACGATAATCGCCGGGAAATTGCAATACCGATATTCACTGAACGATCGAAACGTCCTAAATTCAATCATCAGCCACAAAATACATTTTTTCTTTGGACGATTTTACTCTGCCTGCATGTAGGGATAATGATAGTTTCTTGGCGGCAGGAAGGTCTCTTTGATCGCCCGCGGCGAGACCCATCGTTCGAGATTCAGCCAGCTACCGGCTTTGTCGTTGGTTCCCGATGCCCGTGTTCCGCCGAAAGGCTGTTGAGCAACAACGGCGCCGGTCGGTTTGTCGTTAATGTAAAAATTGCCCGCTGCATGACGCAGGGTGTTCATCGCCTTGACGATCGCGGATCGGTCCAAAGCGAAGATCGAACCGGTCAAAGCATAGGGTGATGTTTGGTCGCAAACGTCGAGATTTTCTTCATACTTATTTTCCGGATAAACATAGATCGTCAGAACCGGGCCGAAGATTTCCTCGACCATCAGTTTGGATTTGGGTTGCTTGCTGACGATGACCGTCGGTTCGATGAAGTAGCCTTCAGAGTCATCATAGCTGCCGCCGATGAGAATATCGAAGTCGGGCGAGCTTTTGGCGAATTCGATATAACCGGTGATGGTCTCGAAGGCCTTGGCGTCAATAACCGCACCCATAAAGGTGCCAAAATCCGTGATGTCACCCATTTTGATTGTCTTGACTTCTTCGGCAAGCCTTTGTTTGACCTGGTCCCATAGTGAATCAGGGACATACGCTCTTGACGCAGCCGAGCATTTTTGTCCCTGGTATTCGAAAGCACCGCGAACCAAAGCCGTTACGAGCGCTTCGATGTCACAGCTTTCGTGCGCGAAGATGAAGTCTTTGCCGCCCGTTTCACCGACAATGCGCGGATAAGAGACATACTTTCGGATGTCCGATCCGATTGCCAGCCAGATCGTCGAGAAGACATAGGTACTGCCGGTAAAATGGATACCGCCGAGCCTGACATCGTCAAGCGCGGGAGGCCCTACCACCGGTCCCGGACCGGGAACCATATTGATGACACCGGGGGGCATGCCCGCCTCTTCGAGAATTTTCATAATAAAATAGGCCGGCAGCACGGCGGCCGAGGCCGGTTTCCATACAACGGTGTTGCCCATCAATGCCGGGGCCGTGGGTAAATTGCCGGCGATCGAAGTGAAGTTGAACGGAGTCAGTGCCATGACAAACCCGTCGAGCGGGCGGTGTTCCATGAAATTAAGAATGCCCGGACTGGACTGGGGCTGGTCACCATAGACCTCTTCCATAAAATGCGGATTGAACCGCCAGAAGTCGATCAGTTCACACGCCGAATCGATCTCCGCCTGGTGCGGTGTTTTGCTCATATTGAGCATTGAGGCGGCGTTGAGTGTCATGCGGTATTTACCTGCCAGCAGATCGGCCGCCTTGAGCAGGATCACCGCGCGGGACTCCCAGGGCATTTCGCCCCAGCTTTTTTTTGCCTTTTGGGCGGCATCGATCGCCTGGGTGACATACATCGCATTGCCCTGATGGAACTGGCCGAGGACATGATGATGGTCATGGGGACATTTCATGTCGGCCAGGGCGCCGTTTCGGACCTCTTTGCCGTCGATGATCATCGGCACTTCATATTTCTCAGAGCGCATCTCTTTCAGCTTGTCTTTGAGCTGATCGCGCTCGGGCGTACCCGGCGCATAGGACAGACATGGTTCATTTTGGGGCTGGGGGACTCTGAATATACCGTTAAACATAATAGTCTCCTTATTCTAATCAATTATGCCGCAATAGGTTAGCGAAGCCGAAGCTTTCGCCCGATACAAAGCGGGCGCATTATAATCAAAACCGATCTCGCCGTCAAGAATTCCGTTTTTATCTAAAAAAAGAAAAAAGAGCAATCTTTTTCTTTTAATGATGGCAAAATCATGAGATTGCTTTGGTATTTGATTTCTGGTATGCTGTTGGTATGCGACTACAGTTTATAGCCTGTAAAGTGATGCAGAAGGAAGCCTATCTTTGTGCGGCCCGGTCGGGCAATGTCATCGACATTGTCTTTATGAAGCAGGGGCTGCACAACGAGCCGGACAAACTCCGCGCCGAGGTGCAGAAGGCGCTTGATATCACCTGCGATTCGGCCGGGAGGAAATACGACGCGACGCTGTTGGGTTACGGTTTGTGTTCCAACGGCATTGTGGGTTTGACCTCGAATATCCCGCTGGTTATCCCCCGCGGCCACGACTGCATCACCCTGCTTTTGGGTTCCAGGGAAAAATACCAGGACTATTTCGATACCCATCCGGGTGTTTACTGGTACAGCCCCGGCTGGATCGATACCGACACTCTGCCGAGCAAGCAGCGCTATGAAAAACTGCTTGAAGAATACGAGAAAAAGTTCGGTCCTGAAAACGCTAAATACCTGATTGAGACCGAGCACAACTGGATCGAAAAATACAACTACGCGACCTATATCGACTGGGGGTTCCCCGAAGCCAAAAAGGAAAAAAAGTTCACCCGCCAATGCGCCGAGCATCTCGGCTTAAAATATGATGAGGTTAAAGGCAGCACGTCACTATTGCAAAGGCTATTCGACGGCGACTGGGACAGTGAGGATTTTCTCGTTGTCGATCCCGGCAAGACCATCGCCGAGGATATCAGCAATCCCGGCATCATCAAAGAACAGTGACAAACATATGGAAACTATAACAATAACAATTATCGCCGTGGCATTGGCCATGGATGCTTTTGCTGTTTCGGTCGTGTCCGGCGCCATCTACAAAGAATTGAAGATTCACCACGCCTTTCGCACCGCTGGATTTTTCGGTTTTTTTCAGGCGTTGATGCCCCTGCTGGGCGCACTGGCCGTGACCGCCGTCCGGGATCACATTGCGACCTTTGATCACTGGATCGCGTTTGTTCTTCTGGCTGGTGTGGGTGCCAAGATGATCTACGAGTCGTTCAAAATCGAACCGGATCGCAGTTGTTATGATGTTTCCAATCTTCCGATCGTGCTGATCCTGGCTGTGGCTACCAGCATCGACGCCCTGGCGGTCGGTGTCACCTTGTCACTGATCACCGACTCGGTCATAACGGCCGTGAGTATTATCGGGGCGATTACTTTTATCCTTTCATTCGCAGGAACGTATATCGGCAGGCATTTCGGACATTTTTTCGAGAGCAAAATAGAAATCCTCGGCGGCGTTATCCTGATCCTCATCGGCTGCAAGATCCTCATGGAACACCTCTTTTTCCAATAACACTTGAAATCGACTGTTCATTCCTTAAGATAGAAAAAAACAGTCATTGGATTAAGGAACAGATTATGAGTTCGAAAGTATATTTTATCAAAGCAGCCGTCAGTGAAGGCGAACAGCGCATCAGTGAAAAAACGCTGAATTTGTTCAGGGCGGCAAACCTGGCGTCGCGATTCAAAGAAAATGACTTTACTGCGGTAAAGATTCATACCGGCGAACACGGCAATCAAACCTATATCAGGCCCGGCTGTATTAAAGGTGTGGTGGATGAATTAAAAAAGCTTAAGACCAAACCGTTTTTGACCGATACGAGCACGCTTTACACGCTCCGCCGTCATAATGCGATCGATCACTGCATCCTGGCCGATGAACACGGCTTCAATGTTCAAACACTCGGCGTTCCTTTCATTCCCACCGATGGTTTGTTTGGGACAGCGGAAACCGAAGTCGAAATTAATTGTCCTGTGAATAAGGAGGTTTCCATCGCCGCCGATATCGTTCGGTGCCAGTCGATACTTTCGATTGCTCACTTTACCGGTCATATCGCCACCTGCGCGGCGGCCACTTTGAAAACACTGGGGATGGGCTGTGCGAGCCGAAAAGGAAAGATGCGTCAGCACTCGGCCCTGAAACCAAAAGTCAATCCGGACAAATGCACCTCCTGCGGTCAGTGTATCGAATATTGTCCCGAAGATGCTATCGATATTGATAAACTGAAGGCCCATATCGATCAGGACAAATGCATCGGCTGCGCCGAGTGTGTGGCCGTTTGCCGATTTGAAGCGGTTGAATACGATTGGGACATCGTCAATGAAGATCTTCAGATAAACATTGCCGAACATGCACTGGGCGCACTGAAAGGAAAAGAAAAAAGAGCCGCATTTGTTACCTTTATTATTTCCGTCGCGAAGGAGTGTGACTGTTTCGACACCGAGTTGCCCACGATTGTCGATGACATTGGAATCGTCGCCTCGACTGATCCGGTAGCCATTGATAAAGCGGCGCTGGATCTGGTTGAACAATACGGCGGAAAAACATTACAGTCCCTGATTGAAAAAGAGCGCCTCGATCCTCGGTTCCAGCTCGAACATGCCCAGAAAATCGGGCTCGGAAATTTGGATTATGAACTGATTGAAATTAAATAATTTTATAAAATTTTTTGCTGCGATGATAAAATCCTTGTTTTTTGGCTAATAACAAGCTGTATTTTTTTAAAATTGTTGAATAGTTACCTAACTTTTTCTTGAATTATTTCAAGTGCTCATATAAAATTCTGTTTATGTCATTAGGAAAAATATTACGACAACGCCGGGAACAGCTTAGAATGACGCTCGATGAGGTCAGTCATCGATGCGGATTTTCAAAGCCTTATCTTTCTACGATTGAGACAGGAAGAGTCAATAATCCTCCCAGCGATGAGCTGTTGATTAAGCTCGAGAAATTATTGGAATTTGAGGCGGGCACACTGATTCACATTGCTCATATGGAAAAATTGCCCTCGGATATCCGTGAAATATACGAGGCGGTCGAAGCCGAGAATAAAAAATGGCGGCAACTGGCCAAGAATCTGCAGGACAAGGATATCGATTCTGACGAACTTCGAGCTATGCTGGATCAAACGTCAAAACAGCCGCAGGAAAAACAAACCAGAGAACTCGAAGCGGGAAGATTGGTGCCGATCATCAACAAACTCTCGGCCGGCTATCCCGTCGATTTTAACGATCTCGATTACCCGGTAGGTGTCGCTGACGATTATGTCCGCTGTCCCGACCTGCACGACCCCAACGCTTTCGCCGTCAGGGTCATTGGCGATTCCATGGAACCGAAATACGAGGAAGGAGATATCGTCATCTTCTCACCGGCTGCCGATGTCCATAACGGTGACGATTGTTTTATCCGGTTTGAAACGCCTCACGAAACGACTTTTAAAAGGGTATTTTTCGACAACAAAGACACAGTTCGTCTGCAGCCCCGCAATGAACTGTATTCACCGATCATCACAGACGGAAGCAGAATCAATGGTATGTATCGCGCCGTGGCAAAATACGAAAAGCTCTGAATCAATATTACCCCTTGCAGATAATCACTGATGTCACATTTTGGGAGAGCCTTAGATGGGTGATATGTTTGGTTATCAGTTTTATGCTTGCGGAAAAGAAGGCCTGCCTGAGAGTTTAAAGATCGACACGTATGTTTACGGTCTTACCGAGATATTTAAAAAGGATTTTTTCGCCGAGACCGCGCTTTACACGCTGAGCGGCAGCATCGGCCGGGCGGATGTCCCTCAAAAAGTCATTCTCAAAGTCGGCAGAAAAGAACATTTTTTCGGAATCCCGCTGCAGTGGCTTGGGGAATATATCTGCGAACACGAGCTGAATATCATGCGGCGGGTCAGCCATATCGAGAATACGCCGCGGCTTTTGTTACGTTACGGCCGGACAGGATTCATTTATCAATACATCGAAGGCCGAACACTGAGCCAGGTTACTGAGCTGCCGGAAAATTATTTCGACGAACTGTATGCGCTGATCGAAAAAGTGCACGATCAGAATATCGCTTATCTCGATATGAACAAGAAAGGCAATATATTACTCGGTGATGACAACCGGCCTTATCTGATCGATTTTCAGATCGCGGTGCATATCGATGATGATCTGCCGCTGGTCGGAAAATGTCTCCGCACGGTAAAACGCTGCCTGCAGGAAGCGGATATCTATCACCTGTTCAAACACAAAAAGCGACTTTGTCCTGATAAACTTACCGAACAGGAGCAGACGCTCGCGCAATGCGGGACACTGATTAAACTGCACCGCATGATCGCCAATCCCTTTAGGGCGGTAAGGAGAAACTTTTTCAACCTGCTTTACAAGAAAAACATTCTCGACGCCAAAGATAAAAACGAATAAACCGAGTATAGTCCCAACGTTCATAGATCAATGCCTGATTGACTTTGCGAGCAAAGTGAAGCAATTTATAGGCGTTGAGATTTGACTCAATCATATGTTAAGAAATTGCCGCTTCTGCTTAAAACATGCAGGAATAAACTTAGTCTTGGATTCCTCACAATGACAATTTAAGCGTAAACTTTAAAAAGGTCGATAGTTTCAATAGCGATTATAAGCAAAAAAGCCCTATTTGAAATATTTTTAATTTTTTTCTTGATTCTTGAATTTACTCTGATAAAATATGCAACTAAGTTGCATATTATTCGTATTGTTTTTATTGATCCGGCATTGCTGTTTTATGGGATGGCAAACAGGCCAGGCGAAAATGCAGGATCGATAACTATTGACAGTGGTTTCGTTCGGAAATGAAAAGGTATTTTCGACAATTGGTGCTCGTTGTTATCGTTGCCGGCTTTCTTTTAGCCGCCGCCGATATCGTTCTTGCGATCCATCTGATAAAGCACGTCCACGACGAACATCACGATCGTGCTAATTGCCCGATCTGCCATCATCTCTTTAACAACACCGATAAAACCATCATAGTCACCAAGCCGGTATCGACCGGTTTATTAACGGTTACGTATGTCTTTGATTTTTACGAAGATCACATCCAATTATCATTCTACGACCCGTTCAGACCCCGCCCGCCGCCTGCCCTGAACCTTGTTCCTTAATTAGTGAGTTATACAATTTAACCATTTCGTATTCGTAGAACATTACAATACGAATAATCTATTAATGAAGCAATGTGTGGAGAATAAGTGATGAATATTAAGATCATTATTGCGCTAATTATGTTATGTGTTTTTGTTAATATAAGTTATGCTGAGTGTACATTGGCCCATACTCATATTGGAGTCAATCCGACCTGGAGGCCCGACTGGTCTGATCCGGGAAATCCAAGCAAAGCTACCGACTCGGATTTAACCGATGATAATAAACTGTGGTTCTTTTCATTGCCACCCGTTCACGCTGCAGCTACACCCGGCTGGCCGAACTGGGAACAGGCTAATGGAAATGTTTTTCTCCAGCTAACCCCTTTTTTAGATAGCGGAAATTTAGTGCCAAAGCCAGGTGACCCCTCAAAGCAGCTTTGGAGATGTCAATTCATGTATAGCCAATCCGGCGGTTATGGCGACCCGGCAGGTACGTTGCATCTTGACGGTTGGCATTCCGCTCATGGTCCGCAAGGTAGATGGAATCTGGCAAGTGTCGATGTAAACACAACTCCTCAATGGGATATCTACCTGAAACGTGAAGGGACATCTGTCGCTTCGGATGATTTCTTTATGC
>CAZNET010000042.1:0-11776 GCA_964571885.1 uncultured Pirellulales bacterium | reverse complement strand
CCTCCGGATGTATCACCTGGCCATAGTTTACACCTTCTTTGCCGACCAATTGGAACATATTATAACCGGTAAGTTCCAAGCAACCTTCACTAACGAATTTCAATGTCATCTTGTCATCGTTGATCCTTCGATAGGCCATGCCCGGCAGGTTACTCATGAGCATCGACAGCGCCCGTTCTTTTTCATGCAAAGATTCCAGGGCCCTCTTACGTTCGACAACTTCTTTGGCCAGCAGATCGTTGGTGACCGTAAGCTCAGCGGTTCGCTCCTGAACTCTTGCCTCCAGTTGTTCATTGGTATCGACCAAAGCAAGATCTCGTCTTTGGATCTGCTCAAGCATGTCATTAAACGCATCAATAAACAGGCCGATTTCATCATTGGTTTGTTTGGATGCCCGAATCGTATAGTCCCGTTTTTCCGAAACTACTTTTGCGACATCCGAAAGGCTTCGAATCGGCCCGGAAATAATATTCTGAAGACTTGACGAAAGAACATAAGCCACTAAGGCCGCCAATATCAGCAATCCTATGATCGTGACGGTATTTTTCTTCAGCATCTGACGCATCATTTGCAAGTCTGAACGCAAACACAGCAATCCGATTCTTTCGCCATCGAGGGTAATGTCCTGATAAATGGTCAAATATCCTTCATCAAAATAATACCCGGATTCCTTGATGTGTTTCGGCTCGACATTTTTATCAACGCCGACCCGGAAATATTTCGCAAATATTTTCTTTTCCTTGTCATAAATCGAGGCAAATATAACAGACGTATCGACGTGCAGCGCATTTAAGGTTTCTTCAGCATCATCGGCATCATGGAAAGCCAGTGCGGCTTTGCAGTTATCGGCAATCATCTCTGCCTGAGTCGAAAGACTACGGACCATATTATGCCGCAGCGCTGTCCATTCCCAGACGATAAAGGCACCGCCGGCCAACAGCAGTCCAACCATGCATGTCAACATGATAATGACCGTCAGTTTGTGCCTGATCGCCATATTTTTAAGAATAAACGTACCCATATTATTCAACCACTCTTACCGCTAATCGCATTAACTTTGATCGAATCTTGATATTTTCCTTTTTCAAAACTCCGGCATGAACTTCAAATTTAACTTTTTTGTCATCAATAACAAAATTCAAGCATCCGCCCGTTTCGAGAAATCCCTCCGTATCGGCGGCCGTCAATACACCGACGCCGCTTACGGATTTTAGAATTTTCGCGGCATCTTCTTTCTCAGAGGGGCAGATAAAAACCAAATGACATTTCTTCAAGTCATTGATGTATTCGCGAAGTTTCTTCTCATTGTCTTTCGCTGATTTGTTTATGTCTTCATAACCGGGATAATATTTAATAAATACCGTCTTATCACCGACACTCTTTCCCTTGATGGCATCCAGTGCTTTACCGAAGGGATTTTTTCCCACTATACCGATAGTAATGTGTTGTTCATCGTGTGTCTCTTTCTCCTTGGGCCAGTCGATAAACTTGAGGAAATTATAGAGAAAGGCTCCCTTGATCTGGTATTCCCGGTTTTTAGTGTTATCCGCTTTGGCCTGCGGAAACATCACCAGTATCGCCAATACTGTTATGACAGTAACAAGGATCAAACTAAATTGTTTTCTCTTTGTTTTCAAAGCTGTAAACCGTTCTCACTAATTTCTTTTCATCACCATGATTTTTATGTTAGGATCTTTAGAATCAGAATTTATAAGTCAGTGACACACCGATGGCTGGAGCGTCTGCCCGCCAGTTGCCCATGGAAAAATTACCGCTGCCGTCATTCCATCCATACGGACGGCCGTTATATTCCTTATCACACCAGCCCAATACATTATAGGCATCGAGTCTCAATCGCAGATTCTCCTGAGGTTTGTATTCAAGACCGAGATTCAAAAATGCCGACAGATCAAACGGAGCATCATATCCGGGTTGATATCTGTCATTCGGGCCCTCGTAAAACAAAGCCATATCCTCCGAGCCGGGATATCCCCAGTACACCGCCAACGAACCGTCAATGCTGAACTGCTTACTGAGACTGCGATAGGCGGTCAGTTTGGTAATCTGGTTCGACCAGTTAGCGATATCGTGACCGACCGATCTGACGGGGTCTCCTTTTTCGTGCGCGGAGATAAGCTGATTCTTGGCTCCTTCGGCCTGGTGGAATTCCACTAATTTGGTAAATCCATGTGACAGGGTAACCTTGGTTTTCTCGGTCTTATAGGTTCCTTCGATTTCAAATCCCATCGATCGCATCGTACCGATCGGAGCGGTCAAGCCGCCGATCCAGCCAACCACGTCATGGTCATTGTAAAACAGCGAGGTCGCCCACCAGAGATTCTCGGTCTGCTGTTTTTCATAACGCAACTCGAATACTTCGATCTCTTCCGTATCGGTCTTGGAGGCGCCGCCGGGCGTGGCGATGTCCTCGGCCTTAAGTTCCGCTGCGAGATTGGTACGCACCGAACGCGACCACATCCCTTTGACGGTCTGATCGTCGGTGGGTGTATAGACCAGCACCGCACGCGGGGAGAACATCCAGTTTGTATTGGTATGATCGTCAAGACGCGCGCCGAGGAAGCTGGTCAAGGTATCGTTGATCTGATACTGGTACTCGCCGAGGATCGAGTACATGTCTGTTGACCATCGAGGCGCTATAGAACTCGAAAATCTGTAATGATTGGCGTAATTGTTGGCCGAGGGACTGCCGAGTCCGAATTCTTCATGCCTCATTTCACCGCCAAAGACGAACGAATGGCGTTCATGCGGATTGTATTGTAACAGTATCTGGCCGTAGTATTCATCCTCTCTGTTGGCCAGCCAGTGTCTGTTGGGATCGGCATGTTGCGGAGCTCTGACCTTATGAAAGTCAAACATGTCGTAACTGAACGAAAACTCGGCGGTTAATTCGGCGTTGATTTCCTTGGTCAACCCGATAAACGATGTGGCCTGCTGATAGCCGGCTCCTTTTGGAGGCACTCTATCATTATTTGGATCGAAGTGTTCACCGCCGCGGGTGTATCGTGTCCAGAGCTCAAAATGATCGAAATCAATTCCCAATACATCAAAATCGTTGTCCGTATAATTGAGGTGGAATTTGAGTTTGCTGCGGTCCAATAACGATTCATGCTTCCGGCTGACCACTTCGTCAAGTTCAAGGCCGGTGGCGTTTTTCGTTCCATAGTAAAACGGTGCCGCATCCGAGTCGGCGCCGAGATATTTGGAGATACCGCCGAAAACAAAAATTCCACGATCTTCGTCGATCTTTTCACCATGTTTGGCTTCGATGGAATAGAACTCTTCGATCGCGCCGAGCCGGGTGGTTACTTGGGTCCCTTCGAAGGTCTCGGCGGTTTCGGTAATGATATTGATCACCATCGAGATAGCGCCCGGGCCGTACAATGCCGAGCCGGGGCCGCGGATGATATCGACGTGATGGATATCGGTCAGCATCGGCAGGTCGCGTTCGCTTATGGCGCCATAGGTGAACCGCTCATTCATGACCCTGCCGTTGACCAGAAGCAGGTATTTATCCTCTTTATCGGTATTGATGCCGCGGATGCCAAGATGTTGAAATTCGTGCATGTGAATCGCGATCTGCAGATTCGGGACATAGATCTCGAGCAGTTCGTCGAGGCTTCGAGCGCCGCAGTGGCGTATGTCCGAACGGGTGATCGTGGTTACGGTGGAAGGGATTTTACGCCGAGTGGTACCGGTCAGCGAACCGGAGACTTCCAACGGCACCTCCATCAATTCTTCAATTGAAAGATCCACCAGTTGATCACCATCGAGAGATTCTTCGACTGCAAAAGCTGTTGTGACGGTAAATAACATGATTACCGCTGACACAACAACCAGACTGATCTTCTTGCACCAGTTATCAGTTGTCATAATAATTTCCTCAAACCTTTAAATGTTCATGTTTAATGGTTTTTAACCCTCAACGCATTTTTCAAGTTTCCCGCGAATAACCTTCCCGAGTTCCATTGGATCGAAGGGTTTGGTGATATAATCGTTTGCGCCTTCGTACAAGGCCCTGCCGACATCACTCATCATCCCCTTAGCGGTCAGCATAAAAACCGGAATGTCTTCGGTGGTGGAATCGTTTTTAAGTTCTGAGAGGATCTGAAGTCCGTCCATTTCAGGCATCATCCAATCCAGCAGGATCAGATCCGGTTTATTCTGACGGACTTTCTCAAGAGCGGTGACACCATTTTCGGCGACACGGACGTCGAAATCATCCAGTTTCAGATTATATTCCAGTATTTGACGAATATGCTCTTCATCCTCGACAACTAAAACAGAAATTTGCTTCTCCATCGTAGTTTTCCTTAATTATTACATCATCATTTCTTTATCAGAAAATTCATATAGTCCTTCATGACGCATACCTGTAAAAATATTCGCTTCATCAGCTACAAGAGGTATCGACTGATATTTTCAGGTGTTTGATTAAAAAAAGGTGAATAGAAATGATATATTCGGACTTGAAATTATCCGCAATTAACACAAAACGGTAATATTCACAACGAATTGAGCTTTGGGATAATTTAGAAAATAATGTAAAGGAAAGCATATTTCGTGTTAAATACGTCCAAAATCACTCCATGGTCCGCGTGTGAATAACATTATAAGACTTTTCCAGGACAAACTGCTGATTTATAAATCAGGCTGTAATAGCAGAAACGCCCGGATAGTGTGAGGCATAAAAAAGTGACACCATCAAAGTCTGTTTGATGGTGTCACGAGAGTTTTTTACTACTATAAAAGGTATTTTACGACGGGCATTGTTCGCATTTCCATGCGTCTTTATCGACATCCATCACTTTCGGGTTCCATCCTTTTTCCAGTCTTTGCGTCAGGTCCTCGAATCCCTTGTTCCAGCTCAAACCATCCGGTACGGTGACATTCATACTGCCGGCGGCATTGGCATACCGCAGGCAGTCCTCGATAGAGTACCCTTTTACGTACGCTGAGAGGAAACCGGCGATTGCGGAATCTCCGGATCCCAGGGCGCCGACGAATTTTTCTTCTTCATAAACAGGCATCCAAAGTTCTCTGTTTGCCCAGTTATCCATGTCGCCTGGTTTTGCGGCGCCGAATTTTTCAAGCCGATCTTTACCGGCCGTTTTGACATACAAGCCTCTGCAGCCACATTTGACCATCGCCACGCCGGCTCCCATATCCAGCATCTGTTGAGCCAGGTCGGTGATCTCTTCAGGCGTCATATAATCGAGCAGGCAGTCTTCAGGTTTAAGTGATGCTTTCTTGGCCAGGAAATCATTTTTTCGCAGAAAATAGAAAATTTCCTCGGCACTGGGCACCATGATATCGGTCAGAGGGATCCAGTCTTCAAGAATCGCTCTCCAGTCGGCCTGGCCGGCTTCACTTTCAATATCCGGAATAGACAGATCCAGCGAGGTGGTTGTATCAAGTTCCTTGGTTTTCTTCAGGATCTTCGTCAGTTCGGCTCCGGTATTCTGATAGATCTTTTTCATCCACGGCGGATACCCAAACAGCATTAGTTTCGAATCTGCTACGATATCAAAATCGACATCGTCATAACCAAAGGTATCGTTGGCTCCACAGTGATGCAGGTAGAAGCGATCGATCCCCGGAATGCAGATCGCGATGGTGTAAGAGGTCGATTCGCCCGGCACCATTTTGACACCCTCGAAATGCCCTTCGTGTTCATCGTACCATCGTATTACTTCTTTTCCGAAATCATCGTCCCCGACTTTTCCGATCAATTCGGTTTTTATCCCAAGCCGTTTTATAGAGACACCCGAATTGGTAACCGGACCGCCCGCGACGACGACACAATTACCCATATTAATCATTTTGCCGGGAATAAGAATATCGGTAATATTTTTCAGTTTCCCTTCGACAGTAAAGGCCGGAATCAAATCAAGACACAAATGACCCGCGGCGACAATTTCAATATTTTTGTTTTTAGCCATGACCGTAATACCCTTAAATAATCACCCTAATTGTTTAATTTCAACTTCCACACTGTCATCAATAGTATGTTTCTTATCATATATTTTAATATCAACCGGCGAACCTTCAAGCTTTGTGAATGTCGCCTTTTGTTTATTAATCCCGATTTCAAGCAAGGCACCTTTGTACAGCAGTCTGAACCTGTATGCATTCCACTGATCCGGAATCGACGGCTTGAAGGATATCACATCGCCATCGGTTCTCAGTCCGCCGAACCCCATGACCATATTGAGCCAGACGCCCGACATCGCGGTTGTGTGCAGTCCCTGTTCGGTATTATTGTTGTAATTATCCAGATCGAGACGGGCGGTATAGCGGAAAAACTCGTAGGTATGATCGTGATTGCCTATTTCGTTGGCCAAAATCGAGTGAATCGACGGCGACAAAGAAGATTCGTGAATCGTTTTTGACTCATAGAATTCATAATTCTTCTTCTTTTGCTCCATAGTAAATTCTTCACTGAAGAACAGCGGCAGCAAGAGGAAATCCGGCTGTTTGATCATGTTATGTCTGAATATTTTTTCATAGACCCAGTTGGCATAAATGGGTATCTGATCGGGGGGGAGATTTTTGACATCGACGTCCGGCAGATCAAAATAGCCGTCATGCTGTTCGAACATCCGTGTCTTTTCGTCATACGGAATTTTCATTTTCTCTGCCATTTTCTTCCAGTCGGCCAATTCGCTGTCTTTTAATGAAATTTTTGACGTTACATCTTTAAGGGCTTTTGGAGCATTTTCCTTCATTTCATTAATGACATCAAGCGTATACTCAAATGTTTTCTTTGCCATATAGTTGGTGTAGCAGTTATTATGCACCATGGTATGAAATTCATCCGGGCCCATGACACCAAAGAAACCGAACAGGCCGGTCTGTCGTCCCCACTCGCCCCGGCTGGCCAGGTACCGACAAATCTCCAACAGCATTTCAATGCCTTCTTTATAAAGAAACTCGGTATCGTTGCAGATCTTCATATAATGCCAGATCGCATAGGAGACACCGACATCTACATGGATCTCCAGATCACAGTGCTGCCAGGTTCCGCAGCATTCGGTGCCGTCAATGGTCGCGAAGGGATACCGCGCGCCTTCGCAGCCGAGTTCCCTGGCTCTTTCACGAGCCTGGGGCAGATAGATGTAGCGATAAAGCAACAATGACTTGGCGCCTTTTGGATCGTTGAACATGTAAAACGGCAGACAATAGGTCTCGGAATCCCAGAACATCCAGCCGTAATAAACTTCCGCGGTTAAGCCTTTACAGGGTATATTGATACTCGGATCCTTACCCTGATAGGTCTGGTACATCTGTGAAATACTGAATCGTGTCCCCTGCTGAAGCTCGTCGTCTCCGTCTATCTCGATATCGATCCTATCCCATATTTTTTCCCATTCGTCGCAATGAGCTTGATAGGCCGTGTCAAACGTAAGCGAACTATTTGCTTGAGCCAGCTTTAATCCATCGTTCCATGCCTGTTTCTGTGAAATCGAATTATCTCTCTGCCAATAGTTTGTCACTACCTTATTCAAAACGTTTTCTTTATTTTCTTCGAGGATGAGTTTTCCTTTTACCGCAATGAGTTTATCTTCCTGGACAAGCTGCGTATCATTTAATTGCGCATCAATCTCGAAACTTGAGAAGAGCCATTGACCGGTCGATTCGGTTTTTCCCATCATCGCATAGATATCACCTGATTTTTGATTACAGGGACATGACCAGAAATTCTTACCTGCCTGCTGCGGACCTTTTTTCTTCACTTGTGACCAGCCCGAAGCGATCTCATGCGGCGGCGAAAAATCAAGGCCGGATGTAATTTCAACTTCCGCTTTACCTTTTAACGATTTGAAACGAATCCGCTGACACCCTGTGTTGGAGTTAGAAATATTCAAAAATCGAATAAACGTAATTTCTATTTTTTTACCCGCCTTGGTTTCCCAGACGAACGAGCGTTTCAGGGTGTTGGTTTTCATCTCCAGTACACGCTGAAAATCAGAAAATTTCGACTCATTAAGATCAAGCTGCTCACCATCGACAGCAATGCGAGTATAGAGCCAGTTCACCGTGTTAACATTAAACGCTCTTCGGGTTCGAAGACCTTTGAAAACCTGCGGATGATTGATGGGCATTTCCTCATATAGGCCGTTAATATAACTGCCGACGAGTTGATCACCACTGTAACGCTCATCGAAATAGCCCCTGACGCCCATATATTCATTAGCCAGAGAAAACATGGATTCAGATATCCTGCTTTTTTCGGGATGAAAACCATCTTCAATAATCTTCCATGGATCGACTTTTAGATATTTGCTTGCAACTTTTGCCATATTTTACTCCAAAAAATTGAGCATCCGATTTTCAAGGATTTCTTAAGATGCTCTCAAATAAAAACGTTTATTCACAAAACTCGAAAAATCATTAGTATAACCTGCAAGCCAAGGTTTTCAAGTAAATTTATCATACAAAATGACGATTTTTTGAAACAAAAAAACGGCTGCCTTCGAATACTTCAAGACAGCCGTATTTGAAAGGAAAATTCGATTATTTCTTTTTTTCCAATAATTTCCTGTAAACCGGCTCCAGACCGATAGCATCGAGTGGCTTAATTCCAAAAAAGTTATCATACACTTTCAGTGTGCTTTGCTGAACCGGCATTGTCCAGTGAATATGAAACGGTTTCGAAACATTATAGACGATGTTGCCGGTCACTTCCATATGCGATGACGCTTCGTCGAGATAGATGCCGCCGGGCCAGCCGGATTTTCCGCCGTTATCATGAACATGATTGAACTTGATCACTGTGCCGGGCTGTTTCGACAGCGTGTAAATACCCCCGCCGTCGTGAAGCTGCTGGAGCACGTGATGGATATGGTTATACGCCACGATATTATTACGGCAAACCGTCGGTTTATTGAAACGCGGGTATTTACCCATGTGGTAATGCCTGGGGACATCGGGTTTTTTCCAGTCATCCCAGAAACCCCAGCCCCAGCCGACTGAGATGCCGGTGTAACCAATATAACTTAGCTCGTTATGCGTTATGATCGTACCGTCAACATAGCCGCAGAAGATCCCGCAGCTGCCTTTGAATTCGGTCCCGATATTGGTAATTAAATTGTTTGTTATCGTGTTATCCTTTACGATCATTCTCGGATCGTCGGGATGTGCATCTTCGAGTTGAACCTCACCGACCTGGATGGCGGTGGCGGCAATTTCTTCAAATCGACACCCCCGAACCAGACAATTTTTAGAGCCTCTGTATATGTCCAGAGCGCCGGCACCCATCTTGTGGAAATAGCATTTCTCGAAATGAATATTGTGACCGTAAATCACACGTACACCGGACGGTGTCATGATATAGGACATGTGATCGATATCAACATCCGGCCCTTTAAGGACATTGGCCTGAATCTCGGCATGTCCCAGTCCCATCGGTCTCAAAAAGGTCGTGTAGGCAAATTCAAGGTCTTCAAATCCTATATTCTTCACCGGCTTATCGATCGTGCCGTCGATCACGAGCAATTGATCCACCACGGGAACAACCGTCTCGGCTGTTGTCATATCTTCGCCGGCTTTAGGAATATAATATATCTTTTTCTTTGAGCGGTCCATGTACCATTCGCCCGGTTCGTCGAGCAGCTCGTAGGCGTTTTCGATGTAACTGGGATCCTTGATCTGCATGCCGTCTTTTAATTGAGCATCTCTAAAACCACGGCCACCCATTTTTATAAACAGAGCGTCCTCGCCTTCGATCGGCGTTATTTCATCGATGGTAAAAATACAGTGTGTCCAGCCCGTGGTATAGACAAAGGCAATATCGCCGGGATTGCGCCAGTTTTTTATGTCCATCATTTCGCCGGTGACTTTGTAACCGGCGTAAACCGGCATATTGTTGCGGAATGAATCGACTCTTTCAAGTTCCTTGTACAGTTCCATGTTCGGCCTGTCTGCATAGATCCATCCTTTGGGTTCGATGATATCGCCGCGGGCCAGGGTGGCACGTTTTCCATTGATGTAGAACTGACGTGTCATATCGACACCTTCAACCGGCGCGACCCTAAGATTTTTCTTTTGCGGATCGTCGGCCTTTTTCCAGCCGGTGATTGTTTTACCGCTGCTGATGATTACTTTTTCACCTTTATAGGCTTTATAAATAACCTGAAAACCATTCGTCCCTGAATCGGCTTCGGTAAATTTGATCGGATCGGTTATTGTATAGGTCCCTTCCCGCAGATAAACAATCATGTCACTGGACATATCTTCATTCATCTGACGAACCTTTTGCTGAACCTTTTTTATCGTCGCGAAAGGTTTTTCTTTTGTGCCCGGATTATTGTCGCTACCGTTCGGCGAAACAAAGGCAATCTCTGTCGGCTTGGGACCGGGATGGACGGTCATGGTACCCCATTGCTTCAGCCAGGTGCGTTTGTCCTTCTCGCCGGCCCACCAGTCCTCGTGATTGAAATTGCCGAAGTTGCCTTCGCCTTTGTGTTTTTCATCGAGGTCCTGAACGCCGATATTCAGTCCCATTTTTACCTCGCCCATGGACGGATCCCAGAATTTTCTGTCCTCGACTTCCAGGCAGGGATTGGCCTCGATCTTCCACTCAATGACATAGCCTTTACCATTAGATTTGATTTTCACAACGGCGTCCTGAGCACCTTGTTTAATCCACTTGGTATAATTCTTCCAGGATTTCGGCATCGAGCGTTCTTCGCCCTGGATCAGACCGCCCTTGCCGATACCGCCTTTAAGCGACTTGGTCGTATTGCAGACCATCTGCCAGCTTTTGCCCGAGCCCGAGTTGTATTCCTGGTCCTTCTGCGCCCATTGGTAAGAAGGATTGATAAGCAGTTCGATGCCGTCACCAAACCATGGGAAGCTTTCCCTGGAAAAATCATGGGCCTTGGGATTTTCATCCGGCAGCCAGCGTTCGGTATCGATGCCGTAAATGACATCGTCGGTAACATCGAACGCAAAATAAAGATTCTTCCCATCATGTTTCGCATAGCCGGTCAAGGACAAGTCTTTCAGGTCGCTAACCCGATTGAATTGCGGTGTCCACTCCATATGATGGGTAAACGAAACCGCGTCATCCCATTCGCCGGGAGATAATTCGCCGTCCAGCGTCGGCGTCGAACCTTTGTAAACATCCATAAAACTCGGCCACTGACCGGCAAATGCAAGTGAGCAAAGACAAACAATCAAAATCACTATAATCCATTCGGTTCCAAATTTATTGATATTTTTACTAAACATAGTGGCCTCCAGTTATTCAGCTATTAAATACTGCATTCCAAAATTAAAGAACAGATACAGTCCAACCATAATAATACCAAGTATTAACCATAACTTCCAGACCGCCCTGACATTGTAACCGGTTGCGGCGTAACCTTCCGAAAGCGAAGGCAATTCATTTTCCGGTCCAGGTGGTTTAGTTAACAACGAGAGAATAATTAAAAATAGTGACATAAAGACAAACAAAATAAATGAGATCACAAGAAAATGAAAAAACGGCGGCCACACAATACCGAAGGGAACATGATACAGATAATCAATACCAAGCACAATGCTAACCAGTGTCCCTACAATAAGGGTCCAGAATGCCGCTGTCGGAGTTGCCCGCTTCCACAAAACCCCTATTAAGAACACCGCGGACATAGAAGGTGCGAGAAAGGAGATGATGGTTTGGAAAATGAAGGTACGACTCTCGCTGAAAAATCCGGTGGAATCAGCTGGGATGGCGCCTGGACTGTTGGTGAAGGAGAAGATGTCACCCTGA
>CAZNET010000041.1:2937-11978 GCA_964571885.1 uncultured Pirellulales bacterium | reverse complement strand
AAAAAGCCTGTTTGAGAGTGATAAAGTTGTTGAGGCTTTTACCCATTTTCTGTCCGTCGACGGTGACCATATTGTGATGGACCCAGTGACGTACGAATTGAACGCCGTTTGCGGCTTCGGACTGGGCGATTTCACATTCGTGATGCGGGAACTGGTTTTCGATGCCGCCGCCGTGAATGTCGATGGTTGCGCCGAGATATTTCATGCTCATGACGGAACATTCGAGGTGCCAGCCGGGATAGCCCATCCCCCAGGGGCTCGGCCATTGCATGATATGGTTGGGTTCGGCTTGTTTCCAAAGGGCGAAATCCGCAGGATTGTTTTTTTCCGATGACACTTCCACTCGTGTTCCGGACAGCATATCCTCGATGTTTCTCCCGGAGAGTTTGCCGTATTCTTTGAATTTGGACACACTGAAATAGACCGAGCCGTTGGCTTCATAGGCATAGCCTTTTTCAAGCAGTTTTTTTACCAGTTCGATCTGTTCGGTGATATGGCCGGACGCACGCGGGCTGATATCAGGACGCAGGCAGTTGAGTTTATCCATGTCCTCGAAATAGCTGCGGGTATAATACTCAGCGATGGCCATGGGATGTTTCTTTTCCTTTTTGGCCTGTTTGCCGATCTTATCTTCGCCTTCGTCGGCGTCGTCGGTTAAATGGCCGACGTCGGTAATGTTCTGAACATAGGTGACATCGTAGTCGAGATATTTAAGGTATCGCAGCAGTACGTCGAAACTGATATAGCTTTTGGCGTGGCCTAAGTGACTGTGGCCGTAAACGGTCGGGCCGCAGACATACATGCGCACGCGGCCTTTTTCCAGCGGTTTGAATTCTTCTTTTTTTCGTGTTAAGGTGTTATAGAGTTCAAATTCCATTGATTATCCTTTACCTGTCATCCAGGGTTCTTCGAAATCGTTTCATGAGCAGCACAATGGCGGTGGCGGCGATGGCGTCACCGGCACCGACGTCACCGAACCCTTCATTGGTTTTGGCTTTTACATTAACCAGGTTAAACTCGATATCCAGAATACCGGAAATGACACGTTTGATCTGACCTTTATACGGTTCGAGCCGGGGCTGCTCGGCGTGAATGATCAGATCGACGTTGGCGATCTCCCAGTCCAGCTTGTCAAGCTTGTTTTTGATGATCTGCAACAGGTCTTTGCTGTCGGCATCCTTCCACTTTTTGTCGTTATCGGGGAAAAATGTTCCGATGTCGCCCTGGCCGGCAGCGCCGAGCAGGGCGTCAATGATCGCATGAATAGCGACATCTCCATCGCTGTGACCGGCAAGTCCCTGCGGGTACGGAATTTTTATTCCGCCGAGCATGAGCTGTCTTCCGGTTACAAGCTCATGGATGTCGGTACCGATACCGCTTCGGTATTTTGGTCTCGGTCTTTCGATCATAGTTGTCCCTTCGTGCTTGGTATATCGGTGCCTGTCACGGCCACCGCCTGCTGCAGTGCCTGCCCCAGGGCCTTGAAGATACCCTCGGCGATGTGATGGCTGTTTGTGCCGTAGGGAACGTTTACGTGCAGATTAAATTTGCCGGTGTTGGAGAAGCTTCGCAGCATCTCTTCGATACACTCGACGTCGAAGTCACCGATCTTGTCGGTTCTGTAGTCGGCGTTGTACACGCAGCTCGGCCGTCCCGACAGATCCACCGCCACGTTGGCCAGGGCGTCCTCCATGGGGACTGAGCTGTTTCCGTAACGGTTGATGCCTTTCTTGTCACCCAGCGCTTCGAGAAGGCATTGTCCCAGGCCGATGCCGATGTCCTCGACGGTATGATGCGCATCGACTTCAAGGTCGCCTTTGGCTTTGATCGTCATGTCGATCCTGCTGTGTTTGCTTAGATGCGTCAGCATATGGTCGAGAAAGCCGATGCCGGTATCGATATCATAGCGGCCGACGCCGTCAAGGTTGATCTGTACTGCAATATTCGTTTCTTTCGTTTTCCTGTCAATATTCGCTGTTCTTTTACTCATACCGTTTATCCTGTTATTTTAGAATTTGTTTCAAGGTCTTAATCAGCCTGTCGTTTTGTTCTTGTGTCCCGATGGTCACCCTCAGTTTCGAGTCGAGGCCCGGCACATCAAAAAACCGGACATAAATGTTGTTCTCAATCAGTTTATCATAAATAACCCGAGCTTTGAAGCTTTTCGGTTCCGCCAGCACAAAGTTGGTTTGACTGGTTATTACGGAAAAATCCAGTTGTCTGAGCTCTTTGGTTATTCTGGCACGTTCGTTTTTAATTTTATCGACATTTTGCCTGAAATAGCTTTGATCTTCCATGGCGGCCGTTGCCGCTGCGATGGCAACGGTATCGACATTGTAGGAATCTTTGACCTTCATCAGTCCGTCGATCATTGCCGGTTTAGCCACGGAATACCCGAAGCGGATCCCCGCCAGCGAGTAGCCTTTGCTCATCGACCGCAGGATAATGACATTGTCAAAGTTTTTCACCAGTTCAAGCGCATTAAACTCGGCAAAATCGACATAGGCCTCGTCGATCAGCAGGACGCCGGAAAGCTCATCGGCCAGCGACGCCAGTTCTTCGGTCCTGACCATCGTGGCGGTCGGGGCGTTCGGATTGCATACGATCGTCAGCGCCGCACCTGTTCCGGAAAGCCTTGAGGGCAGATTAAATTCATTGTCAAAGGGCACTTCGATGTCATTACAGCCCTGAATATTAGCCAAAACGGGATACAGCGTATAGGTGGGTATCGGATAGGCAACGGGTCTTTCGGCATCACAAAAGGCCTCAAAGGCGATCCTTAATAAGTCATCGCCGCCGTTGCAGCACATAATATAATCAGGATCGACCTCAAGAACCTTAGCGGCAGCTTTCCGGAAATCATCACCGAGCGGGTCCGGGTATCGTCTCAACTGTTCCGGCTGAATATCGGCGATTGCCCTTAAGACGTTTTTCGAGGGCGGATAGGGATTTTCATTGGTGTTCAGCTTGACCACCGTTTTGTCTTTGGGTTGAAATCCCGGCGTATAACCTTTTGCCTTTTCTATGTTTTCACGAAAATAACTCATATTCGATACCTTTGTTTAGGCTGAATTATACGCAAATCGGCATAAAAACGAAAGAGAAGATTTTGAAGGTTTTTTTGTTTGCGTATTTTGATATTTTTATCATACTTAATATACGTTATGGATGATTCAGAAAACCGCTATGAATAATAAAGCAGGGGTCGAACAATGAACGATCAAAAGCGAACAATCAATGTCATCGAGCCGATAAATCCCGCTTTTGAAAAAATGAAAGAGATTCTTTTTAATCCCTTTGATTTGGAAAAGTGGTTTGTTATCGGCTTTTGTGCGTGGCTGGCGTTTTTGGGATCGCGGTATTCACTGCCTAATTTTCAGGGCCTGAGCGGTTATGAAGGGCCTCGAGGAGGCGGTGGCTCCGAAATACAAGTGTATCTCAGCAATAACTGGTATTGGCTGGTTCCGGTGTTTTTGTTTGTGTTTGTTGTGTTTCTGGCAATCAAGATCGTTTTCATGTGGATCAGCAGCAGAGGAAAATTCATGTTCCTTTATTGTGTGGCGCACAACCAGGCATTGATCAAACAACCATGGAGCCGCTATAAAACGCCGGGCAACAGTTTATTTGTGGTAAGACTCTTCGCGGGGATCGCTTTTTTCGTTGTTCTGTTTATTTTGGGGAGTTTTCTCGCCGCTGCGGTTTTGATGAAATCGGGGACCGGGATTCGTTTTACCGCACCGATCGTCGCGGGGTTTATTTTTTCAGGGCTGATCGTCGCGACAGCGTCACTTGCTTTTGCCGTTTTCCTGCAATTGACGTTTGACTTCGTGATTCCGATCATGTATTTGCGGGGCCGTTCGGGGCTGGATGCCTGGAAGGAATTTCTGGGAATTTTAAACGCTACCAAAGTTAAATTTCTTCTTTATTTGCTGATGAAATTTGCCATTTCCATTGTCGTGGGAATGGGTATTTTGATCCTTGTTTTTATGACCTGCGGCTGCGCTTGTTGTCTTCTTTATGCTCCTTATATCGGAGCGGTGGTGTTATTGCCGGTGAGTGTCTTTGTGCGATGCTATTCTTTGTATTTTTTGCGGCAGTTCGGCCCGACCTACGATGTCTTCGCAGAACAGCACGAAAGCTTACCGACATCGGATATACCATCCTGAGATGTTTCAGGATAAATAATTCGTCCGTTTGCGGTTTCTCAGGTGTATTGGCTGCGGGTTTGAGCGATTAGTTCGAGGGCCTGTTCGGCCTGTTTTCTGATTTGCTCGTCGGCGTGGGTGACACGGGCGTTCCATTTTCGGTATTCGCTGTTAAGATGCGCAAGGACCTGCTCGTCCGTCATGTCCCCGGTGATCCCGAGGATCGTCATGGCGTCTTTGGTCTGATGCATCTCCGCCGGCAGGTAGGTCTCCATCATGCTGTGAAACTTATCCGGGCCTATCCGGAGCAGTTCCGCTTCTTTTTTCAGAAAATTCATCTCCTCATCGGTGACGGTTCCTTTCGCCTGGGCCACCTTCATGCACAGTTCGAGCATGTCGTATCGATACGCGATAGGCGCGACCTGGGCCAGTTGCGAAGACATTCTGTCGGTGTCGAGTTTTTTGCCGGATCGGAAGAATTTGACGGTTTTTTTGAGTGACTTTTTGAATTGTTTGAGCTCTCTTTTTCCTTCGATTCCGAGATTTTCGACGGCCCAGTCCCGAATAATATCGACTTCCTGATCCTGGGGTTTTTTGCCGATCGCACTGACAGAAAAAGCCAGCGACACCGTGAGTGTCTTTATGACCTCTTTGTTTTCTTCAAAATCAATATACCCGATATCAGTGTTATGATATTCAAACGTGTTTTCTGCTTTCGCCAGCGTCTCATTGGTATCATGCAGATGAAGGGACACAATCATTTGCAGTTTCCTTAGCCCGTGGCGCGCGAGTTTAAAGCTTTTTATCGGGATTCGATCGATTGTCATCCAATCTTCAATTTTCATTTCAGCGCGCGGGAGCTTTCCTATGTCCGCTTTATGGATAAAGGCTCCGGAATCGTTGCTTGAAGATTTTCCGCACAGTATCGGCTGAGGGTCATTGAAACCGCTCGTGATGTCTTCGAGGAGGATCTTAGCGGTTATATGGGATTGTTCTTTCCGGGCGATCACTTTACCGCTGATCTGAACAATCAAAAACATCTCATTGTTTAAGCTTTCCGTTCCCGCTCTGCAGGTAATTGCCGAGGTTTCCTTTTGCAGGGTTTGCGATGAATAGTCGTCCGTTTCGGCCGAATCTGGAATGTTCGGATTGTGTAACGGTGTCAACACTTTTTTTGAGCCAGCCATATTTTCCATTTATATTATTCGACCGTAAAAGGTTCCAGTTGCTCCGTTTTTTCGCTGATCTGACTGTCGGAAAGGTTGCCTTTGGTGTCCAGCGATAAATCCATTTCCAGAACCTTGCCGGACTCGACGTCCTCAAACGTGCATGACATCCGCTGGTTGACATCGTAACTGTAGGTGACCTTAATCGGTCTGTTGTCTTTATCGCTGTTGTCGAGTTTAAATGTATGCGTCGCGATCTGGTTGACAAAACGCGGATCGATATCTTCGCCCTGGGTTACGGTGATCTCAAGTTCTTTTTGCTCTTTCGAGACGGTATAGAACATCTGTGTGTCTTCGCAGGGCAGCGGCGTGTTCTTTCGCAGAATAATCTTATTGGCCACGACGCGCCTGCCGGTAGTCTTGTCAACGGGGGCACACAGCGTGCCGTAACTGTGGTTACAGACATCGGTCAGTTTAATGTCACCTAATCCGCTTTTCATTCCCGGCGGAATCTGTTCCGGGTGTTCGCGAAGCATTGTCAGTCCCGCGTGTATGGCCGCTCCCAAGGCGACACATTCATCGACATTGACGGTTTTCTCCGGCGTAATGCCGAATTTTTCTTCAAGTTTTTTCTGGATGACGGGGATACGCGTGCTTCCGCCTACGAGCAGAACTTTGCTGATATCGTCGGGCTGCAGATTTGCCTCGCCCATCGCGACTTCCAGAAGAATGTCGATTCGATTCAGCAGTGACGCGATGGCGTCCTGGAACATTTCGCGATTGATTTCCAATCGCAGATTTCCGCTGCTGCCGTAAAGAATTTTTTTAGCGACCGGCCGACGCGAGAGGGTTTTTTTGATATCCTCTGCTTCATCTTCGTACTTGGCCCGTTCTTCATTGGAGCAGACCAGTTCGCCGTTGCATTGTTTTCGGTAACGCTGTTCAAGGATTTCGAGCAGTTTTTTGTCGAAATCGATACCGCCCAGGGCATGGTCTCCCTGCGAACAGATAATATTCATTTGCGAATCCTTCACGTCCATAATGGTGACGTCGAAGGTACCGCCGCCGAGATCGAAGACCAGGACCTTCCCCGATACCGGTCGGGTACTGGCGTAGTATAGGGCCGCGGCAACCGGTTCGTTGACAATCCCGATAACGTTGAAACCCGCCATTGTGCCGGCGTCCATGGTGGCTTTTCGGCGGACCTCGTCGAAATGGGCCGGTACGGAAATAACGACATCCTCGATCGGGCCGTATTCCGAAGAGCAGTCCTGTTTGAGCTTTTTCAAAATCAAGCTCGATAATTCCACCGCGGACCATTCTTTACCGTCGATCATTTTGCGGTAACTGGTTTCACCCATATAACGTTTGATCCACCGGACCGACCGTTCAACGTTAAGGTGTCTCGAATTGATCGCTTCAATCCCCACCCGGATCAGTTCGGTATCGTCCTCGTCGAAATAGATCGCTGAGGGGGTTATCCTTTCACCGTCCGAGTTTGGAACGATTTCGGGTTTGCCGATCTTGTTGAGTATCGCCAAAGCTGAAAATGTTGTCCCCAAATCTATGCCTGCTATGTTCTTCATCGATCTCCCTGTTTATCCAAATAATTTCACCTGAGCGCATCTTACTACTTTACTGTTTTCTTCGTCGATAATGTATTTGTAACCGGGCCTAATGACCCTTGCGATTTTTCCTTTCATTTGAGGCTGATCGGAGTGTGCTCTGTCTTTGACGGCTTCGGCAATTTTTTCCTGGCCGTGATAGTCGCTGTTGATTTCCGGTTTGAACTGCTCGATGCCACTGGATTCCAGGGCGAAAAGCAGTTCGTCACGGATCTCCTCGAATCCGCTTATGTCGGTTTCATGATTTTCGTTTTTGATTTTTGCAATCTTGTTTTCGAGATTGTCGATGCAGCGTATGATTTTAAGACAGAATGTTCTGATGATATTCCAGTCATAGCCGTTTTGTAATTTACTGATGCGTTCCTGCTGCTTTGAAGCGTATTCGCGAATCGCTGAGACCTGTTCGGTCAATTGATTCAAGGTCGTCGTTATAGGTTCACTGTTTTCCTCCGCGGCCTGTTTGACGGTTTTTGAGATTTCCTTGAATTCGGTCAAATGCTGTTCGATCTGCTCGGCCTGCAGTTTGAGTTTAGATTCAAAATTATTGTCGGATTGCTTAGGTTCAGGCTGGCTTGTTTTATTTTTAATTTGAGGTTCTTTACTTTTTTCTTCCGAGTCCAGACGGATTTTTTCCTGTTGCGGCTGTTCATTATTTTGATTGTTTTCATTATGATCCGAATCAATGATAAACGCCGCTGAGGTTGAACCCATGACCGACGGCATGGATGGTTCTGTTTCGGGTTGCTTTTCCTGGACATCTTCCATTTTCTGCCACCAGAGCAGTTCCTGCTCGCTGGATGTGTCACTTTGTGATTGTTCGTTTGTTACAGTTTGATTGAGTTTATGAAATCCGCTGTGGGTGACGACCAGTTCGGCTTCGTCCGTTTCGTCTTCTTTCGATTCGGATATTTTTTCAATGGGTTCTGAAGGTGTGTTTTGCTCAACGGGTACCTGAATTTCTATTTTCTTTTTCATGTTCTTTGAGGTATAGCCGAACGTCTTTGATAATAAGGATTTGAATGCATGAAAGCCTTTGAAAAGATAGGTCATGACACAAATGCTAAAAACGCCGCCGCCCATCGCGAAAGCGACAATGGACGCGTTGAAAACCATTTCCTGCTTGGCTTTTTTGGCTTTGTATTTTTCCACTTCCTGCTGCCAGCCGTTGCCGTAGAGCGTATCGGCGAAGGGATAAACGGTTTTACTGGCTGCCAGCTTGTCCATATCGGCAATGAGCCGTTCCTGTTGCTGTTGCTCGATCTGAAGAGGGCTTTTGAGTTGTTTGGGCTCAGGCAGCTCCCACGAAGCATCGAGATTAGAATCGGCCGGTGAATTGATCCATGCTTTGTATTCTTCAAGGTATTGGTCGGATTCACCGGCATATTTTTTTTGGTAGGTTTTTGCTAATTCAGCCTGGCTTTTTCTGTCAATATAGACCCATCCAAAGGTGAATGCGCCGATTGTTATCAGCAGCAAAGCCAGAATTAATAATTTATTCAACATTTTGTTTATAATCTTATTTTTTAGTGTCAATTATTTATGTTTTTGAGCCTTTTTTATTTTCGGCTCTTTTTGGGCCTTTCTCCATGGCCAAATACCGCAGCAGATGTAATTTTTAGAACATAAATCCTTTTTAAATAAGCTTTTATTTTGTTTTGTCCTAAATCCTCGTTCAAAAGGCCTTTACAGTAAACATCTCGGCCCTAATTAAAATATATAAAGCAATCCGGAATAATCGAAATCCTGCTTTTTTCTTTTTGGAAAATTTTACGTCCGATATTGCAGAAGGATTGGTATAAGCAGTTTATTCATGACTGTTTATAAATGAAGAAGCGAAACAAAAAAATCTTAGTTAAAAACAAATACTTTATGCCTAAAGCTAACCTCGTTAAGAAGTTATAATTGCTTATTGGGAACAATAATCAGTATCCAGGCTGATGACCTGTCTTTTCGACCGATTTGAATAATCCCATTCCAAGGGGCTGTTACAACCTCCCAGAACATAAATTTTTCCATCAATAGCCAGTGTCAAATGACTGGTTATCGGCAACGGCAAGGGTGTTGCCTGTTCCCATGTGTTTTGCGCAGTATCGTAGATATCTACC
>CAZNET010000041.1:0-2927 GCA_964571885.1 uncultured Pirellulales bacterium | reverse complement strand
CCGTTCCGTTAAATTGCGCTCTTGACACAAGGTAAATCTTACCGTCAATTACCGGAGCCGCGACGGAATACTCATAGAACATCCCGGCCGGCACCGATACAGAACCAACTGAATCCCAGGTATTCGCGTCAAAATCATAAGTGATCACCTCGTTGTGGAATTGCGGGGCCGATGGTATCGTCCAGTCAGCTCCGCCAAACAGATAGGCTTTGGAGCCGACAGTGGCTATCCCAAAATTTGACAATTTCAATGGTATATTCGTAACGAACTGCCAGGTGTCTGTGTTGGGATCATAGCATTCAACGACGTCAGTAAGATTCGGCTCGCAGGCGTCATGGTCACGGTATTGACCGCCGAAGGTATATATCCTATCGTTATAAACCGTGGTGCCGCCGCCGCGTGTCGGCGTTGGCTTTTCCGCAAGCGTTGTCCATGTGTCGGTGTTGGGGTCGTAAATTTCATTGAAGTTAGAAAAGCATGCTCCAAATACATAAAGCTTGTCATCGACAACCGCTGAGGTTACTTCTTCAGCGCCGGAACCGCCGGGGTTGTTATTGTCCGACAGCATCGTCCATTGCTTCGCGGCCGGATCATACATCTCCGTTGATTTCAAATCGCCCCCAACAGGATTTCCATTTCCACCGAAAACATAAATTTTCCCGTTAATGACACCGCCGGCAAACTGATCCCTCTCAACGTTCATCGGCGGTTCGGAAATCCACGGAATATCGCAGCGGCAGTCAGAATCAAGAGGCATATTATTGCAATCCACAAGCCACTTTGCCGCCAGAATGGAAAAGTCATTGAAATCTACCCGGCAATTTTCATCAAGGTCGCCATCAAGCAGATAGTCGCAATCAGCCTGACATAAAGATATTGTAACCGCAATTATAAAAATGAATACTGCAGTTCCCTGGATTATGCTTAGACAAATTGATGACATGAATACACGTGTTTTTTCAAACATCGTCCACCTCCGAATCATTAATTACTAACAGAACATACCATTTTCACAGGTTTCTTTTTTGTCTGCAAAACGACATTATTATTAAGGATCATTGTATCATCGGCGTTAAAGGTGTCAAGAAAAAAAACAGGACTGTGGTTTCCGAGAAGTCGTTCTTCACATGCTCCGCAGCCCTCTCCTTGTAAATAAAGGATTTACGAAGCATTTTTAAGGCCATGTTGAACTCAGGTAAGGGCATCTCTGAAAATTCATTTTGGCAGATAAGTGAATCTTTTTGTTTCCGTACATATTCAGAAAACGCAACATAAGCTTCAGCTTTGGCTAAAGCTGATTTGCCTTGCTTGACGGAAATCAAAAATCTTCACCTTACCGCTCAAAAGCAATTATTAGCGCTGCTCTTAAGGATTAATTGATGAAGCTTGTTGCGTTTTTCAGTTCATACCTTTGTCTATAATCAAAGATCGTTTAATCAATCGTGTCTTTTTTCCTGTAAACCATGCCTTGAAACGAGGCAATCAATTCGTTGTTGTCGTCTGTGATGCGTACCGAATAGGTAGCGAGTTTGGGATTTAAGGAAACTTCCTGAGCTTTAGCGGTGAGAATTCCCTTTGAAGCCGCCTTTAAAAAGGAAATATTGACATTTATCGCGACGGCGATATTTCCATGTGAATTCGAAGCCGCGGCGAATGCGAAATCGGCCAGAGCAAAGATGGCTCCGCCATGGACGATGCCAATACCGTTTAAGTGCTCTTTTGTTATCTTCATTTCAGCTTTGGCGGTTCCTTGGTTTATCTCTAAAAGTTCGATTCCGTTGTGCTTTGCGAATTGGTCCTGGCCCAAAAAATTCCTTATTTTTTCCATTTTTCTCCTTTTTAAATTTAAAATTAACCCATCAAGAACCTAAAAAAGGTTTTTTTCTACCTATTTTTAGGTTATTTATATTAAATTTGTGTTGTTTATTTGTAAATTATGCCGATAAAACCAATAATATCAATGCATAACCTGACAATTTAGATTATATTTCTGCGTGGTCAAGTTAAGTTAAGGAGAATTATTTATGCTTGGGATTGAAGATAAATTAGTTGCGTTGGCCTATATTTTATGTATCGCAAGTGCTTTGTTATGCATTATTTACGGAATCGTCAACTGGAATCGCGGTGAGACCGAGGCCAAACCAAAGGATGTCGAATGGGCGGAGAGAGAAAAAGAGGTTGAGAAGGAATTTTAGCAATCGCATCTTTTGCTTCAAATGTGCTGTTTTTAAGATGTCAAAAAATGGATTTTTTTGAATCTTTGCGGTTATAACAGGGATAATTAGATGTTAATGCAAATTGGACTTGCAGAAATATTAGTTGTCTTACTTTATTTGTTTATTGTCGTTTATTTAGGGTGGGTGGGGTATAGTCAGACTAAAACAGCGGCCGATTATCTTATCGCGGGCAGAAAAGTACATCCGTTTATAATGGCGGTAAGTTATGGCGCGACTTTTATATCAACCAGTGCGATTGTCGGTTTTGGCGGTGTCGCGGGATTGTTCGGGATGAGTCTTTTGTGGCTGGTATTCCTTAATATCTTTGTTGGTATATTCATCGCGTTTGTATTTATCGGGCCGCCTACTCGGCGAATGGGTCATTTGCTTGACGCTCATACGTTCCCTGAATTTCTCGCCAGGCGATTTCAAAGTAAATTTATCCAGGTATTTTCCGGTCTTTTAATCTTTTTGTTTATTCCGCTTTATGCCGCCGCTGTCTTGATCGGCGGCTGCGAATTTATTTCAACCCATTTTGGGATTCATTATAACGCTGCTTTGCTGATGTTCAGTTTGATCATAGCGGTTTATGTCGTGGTGGGGGGGCTAAAAGGTGTCATGTACAGCGATGCTTTGCAGGGCTGTATCATGTTTACGGGAATGGTCGTTTTAGTGGTCTTTACTTACACCAAGGTCGGAGGAATCGCTGCT
>CAZNET010000040.1:0-12208 GCA_964571885.1 uncultured Pirellulales bacterium | reverse complement strand
GGCCGCTGGGCCTCCCAGCGCCTCTCCATAATACTCACCGCCAGAATCCCCAGCAGAAAGATCATGCCTGCGGACAGCAGCATAATAAAGATCCCCGCCCATAAAGGCAGTTTTGTCTGATTCGGTTTTTGCTTTTTATAAGCCTGTTCGGTCATCATCGGTTCCTTTCTTTATCCAGTCTAATCCCGCATCCGGCAATTCGGGCCGTAGCACCGCCGGCGATGCCGAAAGACTGCGCACATCGCCGTGGATGTTCTGGTGACAATCCCAACATTTTCGCTCAGAGACCGCCGCCAGACGAACCATCATAAACTGATCGGCGTGACATCTCAGACAATTTTCCTGAACGACCGGCACCGCGCCATGTGACAAATCCAGCACTTGCGGCTCTTTTCGCAGAGTAAAAACATAAGAATGTCTCAGGCCGTCTTTGGCCTTAAAGGCATATTTCGTGACCGGATTATCGTGCGGAACGTGACAATCGTTGCAGACCGTTACTCTGCCGTGACTGCCCCTTTTCCAGGTAGCATAGGCGTCCGTCATCACATGACAGTTCATGCAGGTCTCGGGAGCATCGGAGAGATATGAAACAGCATTGGAAATACGTACCAGTAATAGTGACATTCCCAATACGACTCCGATCAAGGCGAAGATCGATCCCTGCTGCCAGACGGGCATGGCTTTGTAAATAGTGAGAATCCTCGCAAATATTTTCGATAGGAACGACAAATCCCAATGCCTTTTCATAGCAATAGTGTAGAACATTGAACCATTCTGAAAAGAAAAATCTTCTTGATTATCTTAAAGATACGAAATTGGAAATAATATTGCCTCCTGTCAAAACCTCCCGGATTCACCGCAGCAGGCTTTGCCCCCTCAGGCGATAATAGATAAACTCATTGATTTGTTCACACCCCCGCCATCGCGGCAGAAAATTAAAACCGCAAGTCACCTCTGAATGATTAGCATAAAACCGACTTCTATAAAAAAACACAGAAACCTTATCGCCAGTTGGTAGGATAGAAGATCGACTGAGCACTGATCTGAAATTTGCGTGCCAGGTATTCAACCAGCGCTTCGGTCCTGCGGATCTGCGAATCGCTCGGCCTCGACGCGGCTGCATCACATATCACACAGATACGGATCGTCTGAGCCGAGCCGAACCACTTGCTGTTGGGAACAACTGACCACTGCTGCTGCCATTTCTCCGATGCCAGAATCTGACCGTCCTCGCCCCCAAGCCCGTTGCAAATCACAAAATGACAATTCAGATCCGCCGAACTGGAAAGACCGTTCAGCGATGCAAGCTGTTCGATGTTACCGGCCCGCGTACCGCTGTAATAGATCTCGATACTGCTCCAGCGGTTGGTGGACTGACCCGAACGAGACGAGGTTGCCTTTTCTACAGAATCGAGACGGTAATAACTGGACAAACAAAAAGGACCGGCTGAAGGGGGCTCACCGCTCAGGACCATCAATAAAATCGCCGCCGCGGTCATCGACACTAATAGCGCTGCTAATACTTTTGCCACCCTTGGCTTCGCTGCCATCGTTACATCCCTGTAATAAGCGTGTTGTTAAAAACAGGTAAATCTGTTCACTTGTAAGCTATCTTACCTATTTATATAATTATCATCGGTGCGAAACAATCATTATCTGCAAATTTTGTAAAAAATTTCTCCGTTCTTTTAAGAAAAAAACGCAAATACAGAAAAATCCCGATATCAATAGTCCTAATACACCTCAGGAAAGTCACAGTTCTTCTGTAAAATCAAATTTTCTTATCGATCCTCGCCCGCCTTTGGGCCGCACCGATCAAACAGGTACATAACCTTGGCCATTGACAATCAAGGTAAATCTGCTATAGTCACTATTTTTGGTTATGAATACATTAAATGGTATTTAAGGAATGAATATATGGATCCAGCGATTTTCAAAGCATATGACATAAGAGGTCTTTATCCCGATCAGCTCGACGAAGATGCGGCCTGGAAGATAGGTACCGGAGCCGCAAGATTCCTGCCGACCCTGGTAACCGGCTATCAAAAAGGCCAGGCCAACGCCAAAGCCATCGCCGTCGGACACGATATGCGGACCCACAGCGAATCGCTGGTAAAAGCCCTTGTCGACGGCATCACTTCGGCAGGCATCGATGTGATCGACATCGGCCTGATCGATACCCCGCAGATGTACTTCGCGGTCAACCACCTCGGCACCTCCGGCGGCATACAGGTAACCGCATCGCATAATCCCGCCCAATATAACGGCTTTAAGGTTTCCGGTTTACAGGCAAAACCCGTTGGAGCGGACACCGGCCTGAAGGATATTCAGCACATCGCCGTCTCCCTGCTGCATACCAAAGGCACGCCGACCGGAAAAGTAAAACAGCAGGACCTGACCGGACCCTACAAAAACCATGTGCTGAAGTTCCTGAAAGCCAATCTGAAAAAGCTCAAGATCGCCATCGACGCCTCCAACGGTATGGCCGGTAAAATGATACCGGAGATTTTCGGCGATCTGCCCATTGAAATCGTCGATCTCAACTTCAAACACGACGGCACCTTTAAGCACCCCCCGGATCCACTGGTGGAAGAAAACCTCGTCGAAGTAAAACAGGCCGTCATCGACAATCATTGCGACTTCGGCATCTGTTTCGATGGTGACGCCGACCGCATGATGATGGTCGATGAAAAAGGCCGGAATATCGGCTGCGACCTGATCACCTCCCTGATGGTTCCTTACTTTCTTGAGATCCAGCCCAAATCGACGATCGTTTATGACCTGCGATCCAGCCTGGTCGTCGCCGAAGAGATCATCAAGCACGGAGGCACCCCGCGGCGCGAACGGGTCGGACATGCCTTCATGAAAAAAACCCTGCGCGACTGTCACGCCGTCTTCGGCGGTGAACTGTCCGGCCATTTCTATTACAAGGACAATTTCTACGCCGATTCGGCCGCCATCACACTGGTGCATATGCTCAATATCGTCAGTGACGCCGGCAAACCCGTCAGCGAACTCATCGCACCGCTGCGACGCTACGCCAGCAGCGGAGAGATCAATTTCGAGATCGAAGACAAACAGGCCAAAATGGAAGAACTGGCCAAACGCTACAGTGATGCCGATGTCGATTTCCTCGACGGCGTCACCATCCGCTACAAACAATGGTGGTTTAACTGCCGCCCGAGCAATACCGAGCCGCTGCTCAGACTCAACGTCGAAGCCAAAACAAAAGAGATGCTCGATGAAAAACTGGACGAACTTGAATCGAGTCTCGGCAAACGGGCAAAACATTAACCGAATCGGAGAACGATAATGCAGATCCATACGAAGACGTTCCAGACACCCAATGGAGAAGTGGAGGGCGTACAAACAAAGTGGGAAGGTTTTAATATTCTGATGGTGACAGGATCGAAGGGATTTCTCGCCTGTCCGGCACTGGATGTCGATGCCTGCCAGCGATACGGCGTCGCCGCCGCGATCGTCGAAAGCTCACCCGACAATCCCATCGGCACCCTGGACAACTTTGCCAACCGAAAGATCAAAAAGGCAAACGCCAAGGCCGCAGAACTCGGCATCATCGAGGGAATGGACGTCGCCGAGGCCTATGCACGGATTGCCTGAAAAACAGATGATTTGAAAAGAGGTGAAATATGAAAACCGCAATACTGTCGGCCTGCATGCTGCTTGCTGTTATGCTTATACTGCCCGTGTTCGCCGAAGAAAATGAGACAATGGAGGACATCGAAAAAGAATCCGCGTCAGCGTCCGTTGACCGGATCAATCCCCTGCTGTCGAAAATATCCCAGATCAACCTCGTCTTTAACCTTCCTTCGCAGCAAATCCTTGACACCAATGACATTGACATTGACAAAATCAAAAACAAGATCCGCATGGCCCTGTTTGACAATAACATCAAGGTCGTCGATAAGCCCGACGCCATCAATGTCCCCGACCTGAAGATCCGCATCAATCTGCTCAAACTCGAACTTTCGGGCATGTATGCCTATCAGGTCCAGACATCCCTCGCGCGTAAAGTGACACTGATGATTTATCCCAGACGAATCTTCAAAGCGGACCTCTGGAAGGTCGGCACCACCATCGGCGCCGCACAAACCGATGAAATCGCCGAAGCCGTCACCCAGCAGCTTGACAAACAACTTGAACTGTTCATCGCCGCGTTCACCGCCGCCAACGCCGCCGGCACAAACGATAAAGACCCACTGTCGCAGCGGGTAACCAATCGAGAACTGCTCCAATACAAATATGTCGCCTCCAAAAACAGCAGCATCTTTCACCGGCCCCAGTGTCACCTCGCAAAACGTATCAAATCAAAAAACCTCATCGGCTACCAAACCAGGGAACATGCCGTCGAGGACGGAAAAAGACCCTGTAAAGGATGCGATCCGTAATCCGCACCTCGTCGCTTGATGGTTCAAAAGCGTTTTTTCAACGAAGAACTGAATCGATAGGATTTTATTTGAAAATTTTTAAAATAAATGATACAAGTAAAGTGCCTATGTAGATTCAGAAACAATAACCTGAATAAAGGAAGATACGATGAAAGATCAACTCAATCGCAGAGGTTTTATCAAACGCTCCGTCACCGCCGCCGCTGCTTCGATGGCGCTTAGCCTGGAAGAAAAGATTTTGTTAGCGGCCGATACACGTAAAACAGAAAAAAAAGCTTCTCCCGCAGGCACTATCCCGACCGGCAAGATCAAGGACGTCGCGATCACGCGATTGATCCTCGGCGGCAATCTGCTCAGCGGATATGCTCACTGCAGGGACCTGCTCTATCCTTCGACCCTGATCAAAAATTACAACACACAAAAGAAGATCATCGAAACACTCATCAAGGCCGAGGAGCACGGCATCAACGCGGCCCTTTTGAATGTTCCCACCGACGCACAGTGGATGGCCGGTGACAAGGAAATCCTCAAAACGTTCGCAAAATATAAAAACGAGATGGGCGGCCGGATGCACATGATCGCTCAGTGCCACCCGAGCTCCAGGGATATTCAAACCCCGATCCAAAGAGCGATCGACGCAGGCGCCGCCGCGCTCTATGTCCAGGGCGGTGTCGCCGACAACTGGGTCAAACACAAACGCGCCGACCTGCTCGGAAAATCGCTTGACGTTATGAAAGAAAATAAAGTCGTCGGCGGTATCGGTGCCCACGATCTCGAAACCGTGATGGCCTGTGAAGAGAACAATTTCAAGCCCGACTTCTATATGAAGACACTGCACCACAATAACTACTGGTCGGCCACGGGCGAAGGCAAAATGAAGAAATACGCTGTCGCAACCGGCGGACCCGGCAGATATGATAACAACTGGTGTCTCAATCCCAAGGAAACCATCGACTACATGTCAACACTCAAAACGCCGTGGATCGCTTTTAAAGTCCTCGCCGCCGGCGCCATCAAACCCATCGACGGTTTTCGGCACGCCTTCGACAACGGCGCCGATTTTATCTGCGTCGGCATGTTCGACTTCCAGATCACCGAGGACGTCATCATCGCAAAACAAACACTCAAAAAAGTCAAACGCTCGCGAACCTGGATGGCATAGACGCCGATTGTCACTCAATGTTAAAAAGCCACAAAGAGTACAGAGGATAATGAAATGTAGGATGGGTCTTGGCCCATGCTGATTAATCTTCTTCCCGATGAAATCGGGATTCCATAAATTATCAATCAATTGGATATCCTCCATAGCCTTGGCGACGGAAGACAATCCATCATCATTGGAAAATATACATAGTTCTTGCAGGCTTAATTTGTACATAGCGCACCGGTATATTGACAACAACTTTTTATTTATATAAAATGTAACATAATCTCTAAATAGACGTTAATCGGAAATCTGATATGGAAATAAATAATGAAGAAGCAAACAGTGTAGTATCCACACACACACACACACACCGTTAACAAATTACCCGCTTGGAAGCTCTGGCTGTTCCGTTTAATAGCTGTTTTATTAATACCGATTTTATTTATTTTTCTTTGTGAGTTGATCCTGAAAATAAATGATTACGGTTATCCCACCTCAACCGCTCTTAAATGTAAAATCAACGGCAAAGAATATTACCGGGAAAATCAAAAATTTTCCTGGCGATTTTTTCCACATCACATAGCAAGAGAGTTCGAGCCCTTTTCGTTTCCTGTCGAAAAAGCTGAAAATACATATAGAATTTTTGTAATGGGAGGTTCCGCCGCTCAAGGCATCCCTGAGCCTTCCTATAGTTTTGATCGATACCTGAAAGTTATGCTGCAACAAAAATATCCTCAAGTAAACTTCGAAGTGATCAACGTTGCGATAGGGGCGATTAATTCCCATGTTGTCTATGAAATTGCAAAAGACTGCTCGAAATATGATCCGGACATGTTTGTTATCTATCTTGGTAATAATGAAGTGGTCGGACCTTATGGAGCGGGGACAGTATTTTCGTCTTTTCAATCTAAACTGTCAATGATCAGGCTTTCCAACTGGTTTAAGGCAACTAAATTAGGACAATTCTTAACAAATACCCTTAAGTCAAAAAAAGAAAAAGAAATTCAAAGCTGGCAGGGAATGGCGATGTTCCTCGAGAAACAGATCAGGGCCGACTCAGAAGTATTGGCATCTATTTACCAGAATTTCCGAATAAACCTCGAAGACATTGGTAAGTTAGCCGAAAGACATCACATAGAGATTATATTCAGCAATGTCGGCGCTAACTATAAAGATTGCCCGCCATTCGCCTCATTGCATCGAATCGACCTGTCTGAAATAGACAAGAAAAAGTGGGAACAATTATACGAACAGGCAATCAAGAAAGAAGGGCAAGGAAATTATTCCCGAGCCATTGAAGATTACTTAGCTTGTAATAAAATCGACACAGAATACGCCGATTTGCATTTTCGAATGGCGAGATGTTATTTGGAATTGAATGACAGGAACAATGCCGGAATCAGTTTCATAAATGCACTTGAATATGACACCCTGAGATTTCGAAGCGATAAAGCTGTCAATGCTATTATAAAAAATGTCGTAACCGAAAGTTCGTCTAAAACGGTACACTTTGTCGATACAAGACAAGCATTTGAAAATGATACGCTGCACGGCATACCCGGCAATGAATTATTTTATGAACATGTTCATATGAATTTTCACGGGAACTATATTTTAGCTAAAAACATTTTTAATAAAATAGAAGAGCTTTTACCACAAAATATCAAAAATGCTAAAGTAACTGAAAAGACATTAACGGAAAAAGATTGTAGAAAGTATTTGGCACATACAACTCTTGATGAATATACGATAATGAATCGATTGATTGATTTATTTCTCAGCAAGCCTCCATTTACAAATTGGCTGTATTATGGTGAAATTCTTGAGAAAAGAAAAAATGAAGAACGAAATTTACATCTTTCTTTATCGGAAAGACAACTTCGTGAGGATTTAGAAGCTTATCGCTGGGCAATTTCCAAATCTGCCTCGGACCAGGTTCTCAGACTGAAATATGCTGAATATCTCATGTTAAGATACAATGACTTAAAAGCTGCTGAAGAACAGTTTCATTTTTTAGAACAAAATTATCCGCCATACTATTTTACATTGTTAAGACTATCTCAAATCGCCGTTAATCAGGGAGATCCTAATTCAGCGATAGAATACGGTTTACGCACGATAGAATTGAATCCGACCTATTCGCTTTCATATTATAACATGGCAAAAATTTATCAACAAATCGGCAAATTTAATGCCGCGATACACTACTTCAATAAAACCCTGGAATACCAACCCGATAACTTAAATGTTTATAACCTTCTTGGAAATATTTATTACAAACACAAAGACTATGATAAGGCAATCGAATATTATGAAAAAGGTCTCGAATATGATCCTGAAAATGCGAGACTAAACTGTAATCTCGGTGTTGTATTAGCGGAAATCAACAAAAAGAAAGAAGCGATTGAACACCTCGAAAAAGCCTTAAAAACCAATCCAAATATGCCCGATGCACAAGCTATGTTGGATTTCATCAAAAACCATTAAGAAATAATAGTAATCTGGATGAACAAATTTATTTGCACACCCCATTTGAAATTTCTCTTTGAAAATAGTTAGAAACGTATGTAATTCGCTGCTTTTCTGAGCAGTTTGCCGGGTTTGCCGATATCTTCGATGCGGGCCAGTTTCGCTTGTTTTCTTCTGTCGCAGATGCGTTTGACGGTCACCGGCCCCAGGCCCGGCACCTTTAACAGGTCATAGTACCCCGCCCGGTTGACATCCAGCGGGAAAAAGCCGGGATTCATGTTCGCCCAGTTTTCCTTCGGGTCGCTGTCCAGTGACAAATTGCCGTTGCGGTCGAAAAAGATATCGCTGTCCTTGAACTTATATCTTCGAAGCAGAAAATCGACCTGATAAAGCCGATGCTCGCGCGTCAAAATGTCACCCGGCTCGGCCGAGATGAACCGCTCGCCGGGGATCGATTCGTCACCAAGCCCCCGCTGATACGCACTGAAATACACCCGCTGAAGATTGAGTCGATCATACAGCCCGCCCATATATTTAACGATCTCGTTATCGGTTTCGTTGGCCGCTCCGACAATAAACTGCGTCGTCTGCTTGACTCGCTGGTAGCGCGAACCTTTGGCGGTCAATTCGCTGATATATCTCATCGGCTCGATGATATCTTTGATATAGTCTTTCTGATCGGACAGAAGCTTCATATTCTTCTCGCCCGCCGTCTCGATATTCAAAGACACCGCCGACGAAAGCGAAACCGCCTCGGCGATCGCCGCCCTGCTCGCCCCCGGGATAACCTTCAGATGAATGTAGCCCCTGAACTTGTGCTTCTTGCGAAGAACCCGCGCGATGGAATTGAGTTTTTCCATCGTAGCGTCCGCCGAGCCGATCTTACCCGCGCTCAAAAATATACCATGCACGATCCTGCGGTTAAAATAATCCATAAAGACCTTCACCACTTCCTCCGAAGCCAGCGAACATCGCTGAACGTCCATATCCTCCCTGAGCGGACAATATTTGCAGTCGTTATGACAGACATTGGAAATCAGCGTCTTCAAAAGCACACTCATCCCGCCGTTGGGAAGTGTCACCGGGTAAACCCATTTGCCGTCCGCGCTTCGCTTTCGATGCTCGTCCCTGGTCGATGAACTGCACGCGCACGCCAGATCGTATTGCGAGTCGTTGCTCAAAATCTGCAGCTTCTTCTGAGTATCGGGCTTGCTGATAATCGCAGTCATATCACACCTATACTTATGTTGCTCCCCTATGACATGCATTTTACCGCTGAGCTAAAAACGCGCCAAGAAAAATTATAATTTTATTTCCTTTAAAATCTTTTTACAGGTACAGTGATTGCCGAGATGACAAACCGCCAGGGCCCTCGGACGAAACGCAATGACCGAATCAATTTCCTTCGTCACCCCGTAACCGATCGTGATATGCGGAAAAAAATTCTCAAAGCTCGCATGACTCCGGTAATTTTTGATCCATTCCAGTGTCGTATCAGCCACCTGCTCACCCAGAACCATCTCAGCGGTCGGCTCATATTTAAAAAAGGGCCTGAGCGATCTCACGATGTTCTCATGCAGCTCTAAAATCCACCTGCTTCGCCTGACCACAAACGAAGAAACATTCTGCCCCTTTCGGTTCGGCCCGATAAAAACTCCAATTATATGTAACAGCCCCACACCAGCATCCCTGATAAGATCCCCCAGGCAATGTTCGATCTCCCCAACGGCCTCAACATCCACACACCCCATCGCCAGCGAAATATGTGCCTGCGTATCAGCAGTATTAAGGGCGATTTCAGCATTATCAGCCCCCGACAACGACCCGTTATACGCGATCGCCAGATCGCTGACCGCCTCGTCAGGCAGCAAAACAACATCGATTGCAACCTTCGACATACCCAAAAACACCTATACCCTGAAACGATACGGAATTTAGTCCTATAAAAAACCCAATATCTCTCTTTCGTATAGAAATCTTTTAAGTTTATAGAACAAATAGCCGATAAAAAACCCCGCAGCGAATCCTTTCGCTACAGGGCAGAATAGAATCTATCGTTATACCATTATGGCTGCAAAGACTGATCCGTTTCGTCAACCATCGAATCAAGCTTCTTGACATCTTTCGTCTTTTTCCTGGGGATGCGCACTTCCACTCCCAACCGACCAAGCTCACCTGCCACCTCTGGCTGATTCGGGTTCAACTGAAAACTCCTCATCAAATACTCCTTCGCCAGCGTCGTATTGCCCTTGCTGAGGTAATAATAACCGATCTGCCGGTTGATCTTCGCCGAATTCGGAGCCAGCCGAAGCGCCTGCTGATAACAGATCATCGCATAATCATCCAGCCCCTGCTTCTGAAAACCCAGCGCCAGACGAAGCGATTCACCCGCTGACGCCGAAACCCGATCAATATAGATATCCGCCGTCAATTGGGCCTTATTCATATCGCCCGCCGCCATCAGAACCTTAACGATCGCCGCCTGCGCGTCCCGATGCGCCGGCTCGAACGTCAACGCCGTATTGTAATGATGCTCCGCCTTGCTCCACAAACCGTCCGACTGATACAACTGTCCAAGCTCATAATGGGCCTGTGGATTCTCATATTTACGGTCAAGCTCCCCGAGAAGTTTGGCTTTTTTGATATCCGAAGGCGTTTTCTCAACACCGCTGTCGATACCCCCCGTTTCAACATCGTCCTTTTTCGGTCCGCACCCCCCAAAAACCAGGAAGCCGACTAAAAACAATAATATGATAAACCGCTTGTTTCTGAGCATTTTCTCACCTCCGTCTCATGCCTTCATCATGGATGTCATATAAATTTCTGAGACGTTAATAAACATTCGCTGCTTCAATCTACTCTTAAAATTATGAACTTGTCAGGAACGGCTTATTTTAAAACTTGTACCATTTTCATGGAATCAAAAGATCTTTGCAAGAAAAATCTCCGAGCAATTAAAAAAAATATTATCCAAAACCGTTCGCCGTAACAACATATCTTCTAACTTACTTCGTGACAGGAAAATAGCAAGCATCCTTTCCGGAAAATCGCAAAAAAATTTTTTAAAATAAAAAGGCTGCCAGTTAACGCCCGGCAGCCATTTGAGTTGACAATTAATTATTTGAAATCGTTTTTTGTTTTTTGTTCCCTGAAAAAGACGCTACCAGAAATCAAAAGGTGGGGGTCTGATTTGCTTCGCCCAGTGAGTCCTGTTGCACTCACAGGCGCTAAAAACCCCGTTCTCTGCGTCAAATCGATTAATATCTGTCGCGCGCCGACAAATAGGTGCCTTCAACACGATAACAAATAACCCAAGCGGGATTACGATTTCTTCCATGAAAAAATCCCTTTATTAAAATGACCCCATTTTTCTTTTCATATCGTCAGGGAACTTTTCTTTTGATAAATCTAATTCGACCGAACCCCGCCCCGCCGAATTACTCAAAAAAACCGTTCGGTAAAATCGGATATATCAGTATCAACAAAGTCGATGTAAATCTGAAATGTTTGGAATGTTCTCTAAAGAGATGGATAAATCGCGATTATCAGTATAAAAAACCAAAACAAAAAAAATTTTCAAAAATATTTATTTTTTTCGGTTTTAACTGGTAATTTTTTCCCGCAATGTCTCGATAGCCGCCTGCTTGTCCTGAACAAACTCAAAAAGCACATCAACTCCCGTCACCGTCAGGATCGCCTTCGTCGCAAGCGCGATATTGCAAATAAGAAGACGGCGCTGCTTCTCCTGAAGATAGTTCCGAAGAATGATTAAATTGCTGATGCTCGCCGAAACGATGATCTCAACCTGTGAAAAATCAATGATCACATCGCACTCCGGACCATTCGTCACCGCCTCATTGACCTCCTTGAGCACCTTCCCCACCGCCGGCTCGAGATTCGGCAAAAATACATACAATATGTCGTTATCTAATCGGCTTATAGTCATCGTTCCGTTCCTGATTCATGAGAACATTCTATATCGCGACCTATAACATGTATCGAGCATTTCCTCCTGCCGGTTTAGCGCCCTAATCAAAATATTCTAAATATTTTAAAAATATACAAATGAAATCCGGACCTAAAATCAAAAAAAATTGCTCACCAAAGGATTCCGATCCGTCATTCCCGACGTGATCAGCAATCCAGTCCGTAACGCGTGCAAATTCTGTGCACACGCGGCTTG
>CAZNET010000039.1:0-12221 GCA_964571885.1 uncultured Pirellulales bacterium | reverse complement strand
AAAGCTTCTTCGGCCATATCGTAACCAATGCGGATCCCTTCTTCGGCATTGGTCGAGCCGTCGGTGTGCAGCGAGTTGATGGCATCAAGGATTTGTCTTTTCTCTTTCAGTCCGAGATGCGAAAGAACTTTTCTTCCCCGGCTGCCGTAAACAGCGATACCGATCCGATCGTCATGGCGAAGATTGTCCGCCAGCATCCGAAGGGATTTTTTCACCAGTTCCAGCCGGTCCTCGCGTCCCATCGAGCCGGAGACATCGATCACGAACGTAAGGATTGCGGGTTTTCGGTTCTCATCCGTAATTTCCCGGCCCTTCAGGCCGATACTCAGCAGGTAGCTGTTCCTTCGCCCCTTGTCAAAACTCCATGGGGCTATTTCCTGATAGACCGCGAATGCCTTTTCCTGCGGAGCCGGATAGCCGTAGGTAAGGTAATTGACGAATTCCTCTACCCGAACGGCCTCATTTGGCGGCAGATTGCCGTTACGCAGGTAGTGGCGGACAATCGTATAGCTGCCGGTATCGACATCGGTCGCGAAGGTCGAAAAGTGATCGTCCTCGGTATCGACGAAGGGATTGACACCGTAGTTCTTGAAGAACATCGCGTCATAGGCTTGGCCGTTGACCGGCGTGTCACCGCCATGCGCCATCGGATAAGGCGATGAAGGTACAAGACAATCCATCGCCGGCATTTCTTCAGCGACACCACCTACAATAGTGCCCTTAATTCCTAACTGACTTGTATCAACACGAACAATCTTTTTGTCTACCCCATAACTGAGAGAATCAGTGGTTGTAGGTTGCCCCACATATTCTGATTTCGTGAGTTTCCTGTTTAATCTTTCATTTATGGATTTTTCGGGTTTATTGGTTATTACAACACGGTCATCTTTCTGCCTTACTTCTGCAGCATCCGATATCGATTTGAGTTTAGATTCCGGTGATTGAGATACTGATTGATCTTGTTTTACTTTACTGAGAGAAGGTACTAATAAAGCAGCCGCAGCGGCGCCGATGATCAGGATCACCGCAGCGTATTTCAGGAAGGTTAACGGTCGCATGATTTTATCCTTTCTGTCACGCGGCTTTGCTTTGGCCGGCCCGGTCAGCTCTCTGGCCGCATCCTCGAGCAGCCTGTTTTTGAAGACATCACTGACCTGTTCGGTGTCGGTCTGTTTGATCAGCCGCGAGATGTTTTTATCGAATTTATCTTTTTCGTGTTTCATGATGTCACCTTTTATCGTTAGAGTACTTCATGTTTCAAAACTTCGCGAAGATGGTTGCGTGCCCGGTACAGCAGGCTGTGCACCGCCTTTTCGCTGATGTCCATCTGCCTGGCGATATCGCGGGCACTGAGATCGTCAAGGTACTTGGCTTTGAGGACCTGTTTTTCTTTGGTATTTAATTGTTCAAGAGCGGTTTTTACCACATCAGCGGTCTCTTGCCTTTCCAGGATCTCATCGGGCAGCCATTTGTCTTCCAGTGTTTCGAGATAGCTGCTCAAATCCCCGTTAACATGAGGTCCGGCGGCGCGCCTTCGGATCTCAAGGCGTATCTGGTTGCGGGCGATGCCGCAGAGCCATTGCTGCGGAGAGCCTTTGGAAACATCATAGGTCGTTCTGCCGCGAACCGCATCGAAAACGGTTCTCTGGACCAATTCCTCGGCGAGCGATCGGTTCGGCCATTGTTTGAGAAACATCCCGTAAAGCATATTGATCTGATCGGCCAGGAACTGACGCCACGCCTCGCCGTCCGCATTGACCAGCTTTATCCGGTTTTGCTGTTCGTGATCTGTATCCACTTGTTATTTCCTTTTCTGGTACCAGCTTCACTAATTATTATGCGCAGACGAACAAAATTACTCACGCTTTTTCGAGATTTTCCCAAAATTTAAATGACAGGTAGATAAAAATTCAAAAGACAGTGATTAAATGCTCAATGGATTTGTTGTTCTCCAGGTAAGTCGAAAAAAAGGAAAATGAAAAATCGCGGATAAATAAGGATTTATTTTCTGAGATAAGCCAGTTCCTTTGGTAGCAGGATATTATTGCCGAGGTTGTCTTCGCCATAGCCTGACTCGGCAAGCAGCCTGATATCCTCGAGGACTCGCTTGTCGCCGATAAACGTGACATTCAAATGCGTATTGATATCGATCTTACCCAAAGCAAGCAGACGGGCGATTTCATCTCTGACAATTTCGGGAACCGTGCCTTCCTGAGATTCCGGGCGTTCGGGCATCTTAAGCGGCCTCTCGTACAGAATGACTTTATTCAGATCCACCAGGTTCAGGATCGTCGTGTGAATGACTTCATTAATGTCACGGTGATCGATGCGCACCGGAACCAATCTGAGCCGGTCGATCTCATGGGCCAGCCATCTTCGTTTCTGTGCGTTGATTTTCTCATTGGCGCGGAACAGATCCAGTGACGATCCGGCGTCATATTTATCCCCGTCGAGTTCCATGGTCACCTCGCTGCCGTAATGCATGACCAACTTGGCGATAAGCGTGGAAGGTCTGACATGAAATCCGCGATAAGGCGGAACGTTGACCTCAATATGTCCGATCTCGGCGTAACGTTTGAGCATCTTACGGCACAGCCGCTCGGCACATTCGATATACTGACTGATAAAATAAATGGTATACGTCATCAGGATATGAAGCAAAGCCTGGGGACTGACGACCGGGCCGTGACGCAAAGGGGAATCGCATTTCTTCTTATTCACATGACGTTCGAAATAGTGACTGTAAAGCGTCGCGACTTTCAATAAATGGAAGACAACACTGATATGACCTCTCAGAACAGGCAGATCCGAATCCATTTTTTCGGCCTCGGTCCCCGAAACATAGGTGTCATAGAGGGACTGAAGATTGTGAAAACGAAGCTGCAGCGTTCGAATGTTTTCTTCGGTGATGGTGTTCGAAAGGTAGGCTTGATAATCTTCGGGTTTGGCTTTACCCGCCGAGCGCACGGACTCGCTTTCCGCCGCAAGATTTAAAAACGCTGTCGATAAAAGAGCGACAGTTTCAGAGATCGTTTCTGTCCGGCGCATTCCGCAATTATGCGGTAACCGGCCCGTCGGCAACTGCTCGTTGTAGGCTTTTTCTCTCGCCCGTTCGTTTGGTAGCGGAAGATCCAGAAAACGCGCTTTTGCCAGCATACGCTCGGATGCTTCGACAAGAATGTCACTGGTAAAGCATATCGCCTGCTCGGTGGCACGTTCAAAATCATGTTCAATACCCAGTAACCGGTATGCCGGCAGCGCATGCTGAATATGCAGCAGCTCGTAACCAACATCCGAAAACAGCTTGATGGCCGCGGTGATCGCCCTGAAGGGACACCATTGACAATTGTTCCGGGCATCGTATGTATCGAGCAGCTCCTCCAGCTGCATCGACTGGGAAAGCAGTTCGCCCAGCAGAGGACGGATCATTTTCTCACGCGGGGTGTCGGAACTGGCTAAAAAATCCGCCAGCCCAAGAAGCGTCTGTGCACGCTGGGCGATCAAGTCATGAAACGCTTTGTCGCTTATCGTTGAGGAACCGGTTTTCATTGACATAACGTAATAACAATCCGTCATTTTAACTGCATCTATTATAACGTCCAAAAAATACGAACACTAACCTTAATTTTACCAAATTCAAGGATACCGAATCAACACCTCGGGGCGAAAAGTTTATAATTATTTATCCTTAAGAGGTTCAATTTGTCTGTCAAATCCTGCGGGAACGCGGAGTTTAAATACCTGTTGATCGATTTTTTCGTTAATTTCAGGGCTGATAAATTGAATATGATAAATATCCTGTTCCGTGGAATGGGTTACAATCTTCATCGGAAAAAAATTCGTTTTATCGATCCAAAAGTCAATTTCGGAATAATCGTCTTTATAAACTGAGGTCGGCCTAACCTTTAAGTTGAGATGATATGAATTCGCATCCTGACCGATAAGCTTGATCTCGAACTGCTTTTTCAATTCTTTGGCTTGAGTAAAGCCCAGAATCGGAAAATGCTGACTCGCCAGATCGAAAGCGTTAATCGGCTCGTTCGGTTCGGCCTGCTGATATTGCTTGACGTGTTTGGTCTGATAGTCGATATGGGTCAGCCAGATACCGTCAAAAATCCATTGATCGCGTTGTTTTTGAACATCTCCCTCGTCCTGCTGGACAGTGTCGAAATTGAAACGCAGCCATGAACGGTTCTCCCGCTGCTTGTAATAGATGCGGCCGGTCCTTACGGTCTGTGAATCGAATAAAGGTTGACTGAATGTATATTCGATACCCGCCTGATAGGTACGGAGCGTTTTACTTCGCTCAGATAATTTGCCCAGTATCGTATCCACGTGATTGGGCTCATCTTTCAATTTTGATTCAGCACAGGGATTACCGTAACCGAGATTCAATGATACAAAGACAAAAAGGAGGAACAAAAAATCGGTTTGAAGGTTTATTTTATTGATCATTTCGTGTCTTTATCAGCTCCAGTAATTCGGTCATATTATAAATAGTATAATCGGCATGATCGGAAAAATTCTTGTTTTTTCTGTTTTTTAAAAATACCGTAACCGCACCCGCCGATTTTCCGGACTGTATGTCGAAAAGATAATCGCCTACCATCATCGCATGGGCCGGTTCAATGCCGAATCGATGACATAACGTCAAAACACCAAAAGCGTCAGGTTTGACCGGACCGTCATAACGGTCCACCACATGGTCAAAATGCAGGCCGAATTTCTCGGCGATTTCCATCGCGTTATCTTTTTTATTTCGTGTCAGAATTCCGATTTTTATACCCTGTTGGTAAAGTTCCTCAAGCGTTTCTTTCGTGCCGGGATTCAGCCTGGCCTGCTCGAGCGCCTGTCTTTCGTGAAAATCGAGTATCTGTTCAGTTTTTTTTCTTTGTTGTGGTGTCATTTTCTGCATCGCTTCCCAGACCGGTCCGGCGCCTTTGTCAAGGCCCATCTCAAGCCGGATCGCATCAAAATCGAAATACGGCTCGGTAATCGTTCCGTCAAGATCGAATATCACCGCTTGAATCGCTATTTCGTTCACATTCATCCTTTTATTAGACAGTACGAGCACTGGATAGGTTCCAGCTTAGTTATTTTTTTTCATCAGCAGCTCAATGAAATCGATACAAGCATTGCTGTGAATTTTATTCTTTCTTATGATTATACCCGTAGGACGGATAAAATTTTCATTAGAAAATAATAACGATTTCAATGTTCCGCTGGCAAGTTCAGCTCCAACAACGGATTTGGGTAAAATGCTGATCCCCGAATTGATTTCCACGGCCCGTTTGATTGTTTCGACATTATCGAATTCCATGACGACATTCGCATGGACATTGTACCGGCTTAGTATGCCGTCAATCCAGACCCGCGTCGGTACTTTATGCTCAAATGCGATAAATCGCTCGAACTGCAGCCGGTGAATATCTATTTCGGTTTCTTTTGCCAAAATATTTTTGGGACTGCACACCAGAACAAGCTGCTCGTTCTCGAAATCATAAACGTCGAGCTTTCGGTCCCGTTTCGGCACCGCCACCAGCCCGATATCGACATCCCCGGCCAATACCTGCTCGTAGATCTTGTCCGCACTCAAATATTCTATATGCACGTGTACATTGGGGTATTGGACCATAAATTTCTTTACATAATTCGGCAGAGTATGCATACCGATGCTGAAAATGGCAGCGACGTTAATGCGGTTCGTCGTCGAAAGCTTTTCAGTATTGATCTCACTTTGAAGCTGTTCGTACCGTTCGATGATATCCTTGGCCGCCGCAAAAAACAGCCTGCCTTCCCGTGTCAGCTTAATCGGCCTTTTTTTGCGGTCGATCAACTGACAGTTATGCATCATTTCAAGCTGAGCGAGCTGCTGCGATACGGCTGATTGGCTGAGCATATGCTTATCCGCCGTTTTGGAAAAACTCTGCATCTGAGCCAGATCGACGAACATTTTCAGTGTTTCTAAATGCATTATAAGAAAACCTGATATCTTGTATTATGATAAACGTCTTGTAAGATTATTAACAAACAGTATAATCTCGTATTTTGAGCTTTACAAGAGGTTTATGGAAATAAATTATTAGCCTGTCTTATTTTATAAATAAAGAAGATCAAATTTTAATTTTAACGGAGACATTCAAAATGAAAGGTAAAGAAATAGTCCAAGCCGTTTATGAGCAAGTATTAAGCCGAAATCCCGGCGAAGCAGAGTTTCATCAGGCCGTGAAAGAGGTTCTTGACTCACTGGTTCCTGTTTTAGACAAACACCCCGAATATGTCGATGCTAAGATTGTGGAGCGAATGGTCGAGCCCGAAAGAGTCATTATGTTCCGTGTTCCATGGCAGGATGACAAAGGTGCGGTTCAGGTCAACCGCGGCATGAGAGTCGAATTCAACAGTGCGCTCGGCCCCTATAAAGGCGGTCTGAGATTTCACCCGAGCGTATATCTCGGTATCATTAAATTCCTCGGTTTTGAACAAATCCTGAAGAATTCGCTCACCGGTCTGATGATGGGCGGCGGCAAAGGCGGTTCGGACTTCGATCCAAAAGGCAAGAGCGATTCTGAAGTCATGCGCTTCTGCCAGAGTTTCATGACCGAGCTGTGCAGGCATATCGGGCCGGATACCGACGTACCGGCAGGCGATATCGGTGTCGGCGGCAGAGAGATCGGCTTTATGTTCGGCCAGTACAAGAGAATCCGTAACGAATTTACCGGCGTTCTTACCGGCAAGGGCCTGGACTGGGGCGGTTCGCTCGTCAGGACCGAAGCAACCGGGTACGGCCTGGTTTACATCGTTGACGAAGCTTTGAAGGCAAAAGGCGAAAGCTTCAAGGGGAAAACCGTCGCCGTCTCCGGTGCTGGTAACGTCGCGATCTACGCAACCGAAAAAGTACACCAGCTCGGCGGTAAGGTTGTCACCGTCAGCGATTCCAACGGCTTTGTGTACGATCCGGACGGCATCAAACTCGAAACCGTCAAACAGCTTAAGGAAGTCGAAAGAAAACGCATCAAGGAATACGTCAAGATCCACACCAAAGCCGAATATACCGAAGGATGCGTGGGTGTATGGAATACCAAGTGCGATATCGCTCTTCCCTGCGCGACCCAGAATGAATTAGACGAAGCAGCGGCAAAAACCCTGATCGGAAACGGCTGTATCGCCGTCGGCGAAGGCGCCAATATGCCCTGTACACCCGAAGCGGCCGAGCTGTTTGTTGAGAAAAAAGTCATTTTTATCCCGGGCAAAGCCGCTAACGCAGGCGGTGTCGCGGTTTCCGGTCTTGAGATGGCCCAGAACAGTCAGCGGATTCCATGGACCTTCGAAAAAGCCGATTCCGAACTGAAGAACATCATGGTCACCATCTACAACAACATGAACGCCGCCGCCGAAGAATACGGTTGTCCCGGCAACTTTATCGTCGGCGCGAACATCGCAGGATTTTTGAAAGTAGCCCGTGCGATGATGGCACAGGGTGTCGTATAAACGACACGAAATGTGAGCCTCACTTTAGATATTCGATAATGAAAAACGGCCGGGCGACCGGCCGTTTGTTTTTTGTATAAATTTAAAAATATTAAATTTATTAGTATGTTCAATGTGATAAAATCGTAGGAAATATAAAAAGTTTAAGGATTGGTTATGGCCGCATGGGCAAGCACCGGATTACCCGGACTGGACAACGTTGTCAACGATCTTCGCAAAGGTGATAATGTCGTCTGGCAGGTCGATAAAATCGAGGATTTTAAACTCGTCGTTCAGCCTTATGTAAAAAAAGCACTGCTCGACGGACGCAATATGGTCTATATGCGCTTCGCCGACCACGAACCGCTGATCGAGCCGCATCCGAAAATTAAAACCTATCAACTCGACGCGGTCAGCGGCTTCGAGACATTCTCATCCGAAGTGCACAGCATTATCTCAAAAGAAGGCAAAGAGGCTTACTATGTTTTCGATTGTCTTTCCGACCTGCTCAGTTCATGGGCAACCGACCTGATGATCGGAAATTTCTTCATGGTGACATGCCCTTATCTTTACGAACTCGACACCATCGCATACTTTGCCCTGTTACGCAACAACCACTCCTTCAAAACCGTCGCCCGTATTCGAGGAACAACACAATTACTGCTGGATCTGTATCATTTTGAGGACGACTACTACGTGCATCCGCTGAAGGTCTGGCACCGCTATTCACCGACAATGTTCCTTCCGCATTTAAAGAAAAACGACAAATTCGTCCCCATTACCAACAGCCTCGAAGCAACAAAGCTGATTTCGTTTATCTCCCAGCAGGGACTGGAACCGACCCAGCGCGCCCTGGATTACTGGGATCGTCTTTTCTGGCGAGCCGAAGAACTCTCGCAGGACCCGGACGCATCCGAAGATGAAAAATCCGAAACGGTCGAACAGTTATGCAAAGTGATGATCGGGCGCGAAGAAAAGATACTGTCCCTTGCAAAAAAACATTTATCCCTCGAGGATCTGCTCAGTATTGAAAAACGGCTCATCGGCACCGGCTATATCGGCGGCAAAGCCGTCGGCATGCTGATCGCCAACAGTATCGTCTCCAAAAAAAAGGAAATTGCCCTCGAACCCCACGATTCGTTCTATGTCGGCTCGGATGTGTTTTATACTTATATCGTCGAGAACGGCTGGTGGAAACTGCGAATGGAACAAAAAACAAAAGATGGTTATTTCAAAGTCGCCGATGAACTGCGTGACAAACTTTTGAACGGCAAGTTCCCCGACCAGGTTCGAGAACAGTTCCAGGAAATGATCGAATACTTCGGCCAGTCGCCGATCATTATCCGTTCAAGTTCATTATTGGAAGACGCGTTCGGCAACGCCTTCGCCGGAAAATACGAAAGTTATTTCTGCGTTAACCAGGGCAGCCCGGACGAACGATATGAACAATTCGAAAAAACGGTCCGAAAGGTGTACGCCAGTACGATGAGCAAAGACGCCCTGGTTTACCGCCTGCAAAGAGGACTCGACCAGCAGGATGAGCAAATGGCCCTTTTGATCCAGCGTGTCTCGGGTTCCTACAAAAATCATTACTTCTATCCCGACCTGGCGGGGGTGGGCATTTCGCACAATACGTTCGCGTGGAATCCGCAGCTCGATCCCAAGGCCGGCCTGCTGCGGCTTGTTTATGGCCTGGGAACACGAGCGGTCAACCGGGTCGATGAGGATTATCCGCGAGTAATTGCCCTCGATGAACCGCTGGTCAGGCCACTCTCAAGCAAAGAAGACCAGCGAAAATACTCCCAGCACCAGGTCGACCTTCTGGATATTCTTCAAAACAAAATCTCGACCGTCGAACTGCAGGACCTGCTCGGTGAAAATCCTGATCTGCGGGAAGAGCTGATCATGGACCTGGACCTTGACATTACCCGCCGTTATCAACAGGCCGGTCAGGATAAACAGTACTGGCTGATGACATTTAAAAAGCTGCTCGCGGAAACAAAATTCACCGAAAAGATGCAGCAGGTATTAAAAACCCTCGAACACAATTACCATTATCCGGTCGACATCGAGTTCACGGTCAACTTCAGCAGAACCGCTGGTGACATGGTCGTCAATATTCTGCAATGCCGGCCGCTGCAAACAAAGGGACAGCAGCCCCACGTCGAAATACCCGAGCAACTCGATGAAGACAAAATCCTGTTCAGATGCCGTGGGCATTTCATGGGCGGAAATCTTTCACAAAATGTCAGTCAGATCATTTATGTCGAACCCGCCGAATATATCGCTTTGCCTTTATCGCAAAAGTACGACATCGCCCGGCTGATCGGTAAACTCAATACCAGGATCAGTGACAGGGACACGACACCGACCCTGCTGTTCGGGCCGGGCCGATGGGGAACCACCACACCGAGCCTCGGCGTGCCGGTCAGCTTCCACGAAATTAATAATATCACCGTAATGATCGAGATGGCTTACGAAGGCGGAAATCTCATGCCGGAACTTTCCTACGGCACGCACTTCTTCCAGGACCTGGTCGAAAGTGACATTTTCTATGTCGCACTGTTTCCGGATAAAAAGGATGTCACCTTTAACAAACAGTGGTTCGAGGACATGCCGAACGAATTATCCGACTTCCTGCCTGAATATGAAAAATACGCCCACGTCGTCAAATACAACCGCATCGATAAACAGCGTGTGCAGTTCATCTGTGACCTGGTAACCCAGCAAACCATCTGCCTGTTTGAGTAAGATGTATTGCAGGGATACCGCCGGTCTAATCGTTGGAAGGTAACCGCAAATCCATCGGCTTATACCAGTGCCGTTGAATAATACGTTTGAATGTCCCCGCCACCGCATGGGCCCTTTTCAATAAAGACAGATCGCGTGAATTTTTCCTCATCGAAAATCCTTTATAACGCGGTGACGGTATCCGGCACCACTGCATAGCGGCAATGCGGCTCGAAATATGACGCCTTTTATTCAGAAGCCCCTTCTGTGACAGCGGCAGAATATCCGGGTCCGCTTTGACCATTTTCACGTATCCGTCCCGCTGGGCCTGATGTAAAATATCCTTACCTTTTTCCGTCCTCGCTGCAAACAAAGACCACCCCGGCTCGTCCGGCAGGATAGGCCTGTACCACGAATCGCCGCAACTGATATCCGCGAACTCCCCGGAACCGTCAGGACACAAACGGCAACGCAAAGGAATGTGCCGGCTGAGAATACCGTCCCAGGACTGCTCGTAGGTCAGCCGGACCTCTTTGTTTTCTCTCGTACGTACCACCGTATCACCCGGCCAGCCGTTGCCACGGTATCGAAAATCCGCGACATCATCGACGTCGATGCCCGCTTTATTCAGAATTGCAAGCGTGCCCTCAGTGCTGGGTGTCCCCGCACAGAAAATACTGATTGAAAACGCAACTTTGCGTTGAAGCTCGGGATTCATCGCCTGGGCCTTACGCAAGGCTGCAACATCGCAGGGCTTGCCGATAAAAACCGTCGGTGAATCCGCCTGCTCGATCCAGTCGAAATGCTGACACGGTGCCGCCGGAGAATAACGCGAGCCGGTCCGATGTAATAACTGCTCGCGGGTCGTGCTGAGAACAGGCGTATTAACGATCGGGGCCTCACTTTTCGCTTCGATATGAAGAACCTGGCCGGCAATATGTGTTTCCAGAGCAAACAGTGCAAGCACCGTCGCCCCGCCGCCGGAGGAACCGCTGAAGCGTATTTCTTCGTCGCGGGCATGACCCTCCCATAACGAAAGGACCGGACCCCATGATGTCTTCAGCGAATCAACGACAGGACCATCTTCGTCGCCGTGCATCAGTTCAATGCCCGGACAAATTTCAAGACACCGGTCACACCGACCGCATTTGCCCTCATCAAGAACCGGCCTGATACCCGTATCGGGAATATCGACAAGCTTGATCGCTTCGTTTTCGCAGGCATACGCACACGCTCCGCAGCCGCAGCATAAACGCCACGCCGCCACATCCTGAATATTTTTTATTCGCTTATCGAACATGAATCAAAAAAACGGCACCACGGGATAGGACAAGATAATGGATCCTTTTGTCATTTAAAGTCTCAACAAGTAAAAACAATTAAGAAATTCAGATTCGAGACGATTACAAACCGCCAAAATAGCAAAAAAATGAAATACTGGCAAGAGCAAAACGATTTGAGATGCCCGGGCAAAAACGACCAGTTACTTCAGGAAACATAAAAAAAGCCAATCAACCGGACCGTTGAAACAGACACCACCCCCCCAATTACGGGGAAAATCAATTCACGCAAAAACTTTCTTTGATTATTTCCATTTCAGATCGTTGACATCCTTTGCAGATATCCATTCCACATAGCCGCCTTTGAACAATATATGACAGCCTTCATTATCATGACGATCAGGAACAATAAGTTCGGGTCCGCCGTACTGGTTCCAGCCGCCGGTCGATTCGAATAACAAAACCACATCGTCATTTGAATCAGGCGTACAATTCGGATTCATAGCGTAGTGACTTGGCGAATTGTTTCCTACAGAAGTCCCGGCTGGGCAGAGAAATTGTTGGCCTGATACATCTCCAGCATATTTTAACAATAGCTCGCACCACTGATTAGGTTCGGGATATTTTCCATTGTAATCAGCGGAATAATAAAAAATCGCTTTACCCAACGCAGTCAAATTTGTTCCGCAAAACAACCTATCGGCATATTTAACTTCACTTTTAGCAGGAACAAAAATTCCAACA
>CAZNET010000038.1:6531-12339 GCA_964571885.1 uncultured Pirellulales bacterium | reverse complement strand
GATGTGGTTTTTTACGACCAGACCGTCACCCGGCTCGAAGCTTACCGGAAAGGGCTTGAAGCAATTCGTAAAGGAGTAGGGCCAGACAGCTATATTTCGGTATGCGGGGGACATTACAGCGGTTCGATCGGAATCGCAGATTCTCAACGCAGTGGAAAAGATGTGCTGAGTTTTTGGGACGATAAAACGATCCATGCCTTCAAACAGAATATTTTCAGGACTTGGATGAGCAGATTATGGCATGTCGATCCTGATGCTATGATGGTTCGTAGAAGAAGCGAACCGAAATATCCGGGGCAATGGGGAGAATTAAGCCTGGGCAGGTTTACCGATATTGAAGTCCGGACCATTGCCTTAAATCAGTATCTCGGCGGCAACATGGTTTGTTTAACAGAAAAATTTTCCGAACTTGATGCCGACCGAAAAAAGCTTTACAAACACGTTATCCCATCGATCAACTCCCCTGCTGTCGCATTTGACTTATTTGCACCGAGGTGTCCTTCGAAACTGCTGACAAAAGTTACACCGAAATGTTCTGAGCTTGAGCCGTGGGTGACTGTAGCGGTCGTCAACTGGAGCGAACAGGAAAAATTTTTTTCAGTTCAATTGGATCACAACATCATTGAATCGATAAAAGCTGATAAGTATATCGTCTCCGAATTCTTTTCTCAGCAGGTTCTTGGCTTATACGAAAAAGGCCAGATAATTCAATTAGGAATAGTTGAACCGCATCAAAGCAAGCTGCTTCGAATTGCAGGATTCGACGGTAATAAAGCAGTGCTCGCAGCGACGGATATGCACTTTTCAGGCGGCGCTGTAGAGATCGAAAAATGGCATTCGGACATGAATAGCGTCACAGGAAAAATCAATACTTTATGGCACTATCCGATAAAACTAACAATTGCTTTTCCAGACGACACCCGAACTGATTTTTTCACACTTAAGACAGTTACCTCAAATTTAACCAATTCTGGTTTTAAAATTGAACGCTGATTTTTACCTGTTTTCTTGATTAATGTGCCGTAGTATGTTAGTCTTAGCCGGCTTGTTTATTTAGGTGACATAATTATGCGAGTCGTGATACAAAGAGTATTGGAAGCCAGGGTTGATGTCGATAATCAAACGGTCGGGAAGATCGGTAAGGGGTTATTGATTTTTTTGAGTGTCGGTAAAGACGATAATGAAAAAGACGGAGAGTTCATAGCCGGCAAATTAGTGAATCTTCGGGTCTTCGAAGACGAACAGGGCAAAATGAATCTCAGCATTCAGGATGTCGGCGGACAAATGCTGCTGATCAGTAACTTCACATTACATGGTAATTGTCAAAAGGGAAGAAGGCCGAGTTTCGATTCGGCGGGAGACCCCCAAAAGGCCAACTCGCTTTATGAAAAGGTCATTAAAATGGTATCGGCTGAAGGCATTAAAGTTGAAAAGGGAATCTTCGCCGCCCACATGCACGTCCATTGTGTCAACGACGGGCCGGTGACATTTATTCTCGACTCGAAATGATGGGTAATCTTACAGTTTTGTCTGCATCGCTTCGGCCAGTTCGACCTTGGCGTCGGTAACCGCCTGTTCAATGCAGCGTTTCCAGTCATCGCCAAACTGTTCTTTGTACTTATCTTTTTCGTAAGCGTAAATGACCGAGCGTGATGCGTTGATCAACGCGCCGGTGCCATCAGGTTTGCAGAACCTGATGCAGTCAACGGCGGTGGCCCCCTGCGCTCCGTAGCCGGGTACTAAAAACCATGTGTTTTCATATTTCTGACGAAGGGTGGTCGTTGCCTCAGGAGACGTCCCGCCGATCACCATGCCTACATTGCTGTAGCCGCTTTCACCGATCCTATCGTCTTTGTTGCCTACCTCATTAACGAGCTCAGCAAGTTTTTCATAAACAAGCAAGCCATCTTCGGTTTTGATATCCTGAATCTGAGATGCCGAAGGATTGCTTGTCCGCACCAGCGTAAACAAACCTTTGCCTTGTTTTGTGGCCATTTCGGCAAACGGTTCGATCCCGTCGGCGCCGAGGTAGCCGTTAATCGTAACCGCATCTGCCGAAAGGGTATCCTCAAGGCCGACAAGTTCGGAATTTTCCAGATGGGCCGCTGCATACATCTCGGCGGTATGACCGATATCACCCCGTTTAACATCGGCGATGATCTCGAGGCCAAGGTCATCCGCTTCGGTGATCAGAGAATAATACGCCTCCAAACCTTCCCAGAGATATTTTTCAAAGAAAGCAATGTTGATCTTAACCGCGGGCACCAGCGGCGCGACGACCCGCATCGTTTGAGTACAAAAATCAAAAATTGCATCGACCGCTGCTCCTGCGTCGTATTCGTCATTCATCGATTTATGGCTTTTAATTGCCGCCGGGAGACGGCTGTAAACAGGATCCAATCCTACGATCAGAGATGTCTTTTTATTTTTTACCGCTTCGCAAAGTCTATCACCAAAATGACTTGCCATATATACAGCCTCACTTTCAAAATTATAATCACTTTTACGGTTAATGCTTAATAAAAACCAACAAAAAACCATATTTCCATACGTTGGTTTTCATTTTTTTCTTTTACCTTTCGAGCCGTGTACTATAATCGCAACAATTATTTATCGCAAGTAATAAGTTGGATAAACTTAAGAGTGATGCAAATAAAAACCAAAAAAAGAAAAAGAAGGCTTAAAATATATCTCCTATCCCTGGTATCAGTGTCAGTGATCGTTGCGATTATTTTTTTTCTACTTATAAAAAAAGAACCCAACGCTGATATCAATTTTACTGCCAAGCCTAATGATACCAATGAAGTCAGCCCGTATATAACCCATCAACTGCTGCCGGACTTCTATAATCAGGTCCAGAAGAAGCAATCCTTCCGTTTGTTAATTGAACAGGACGGCATTAATGACGCAGTTTCCCGGCTGCCAATGCCGCAGAAGATTGACGGAGCTCGGATACAAGGCGTATATGTTCTTTTTAAGCCGGAAAAAATAAAATTATATTTTAATATCGAATATAAAGGTTTGAATTTAATTGTGACGGCTACTTTTCTTGCGCATATTGACGAGAAAGGCTTAATGTATATCGGCATTGAAAAGGTAAAATTAGGAGCTGTGTCAATTACTCCCATTGCACTGAATCTTGCAGAACGTATCTATCAGCCGAAATTAAAGGCGAGCAAGGCCATGAAAGATGCGGACATCGGTGCTAAAATAGCAAATTCAATTTTCAATGGTGCCGGATTCGAACCTGTTTTTAAGGTCGAGGATAAATGGATTCGGCTTGAATCGATAGACATTCAGAATAAAAAAATCTTTGTCGGCATCGAACCGGTCAGATAAAAAGGCTGTGAATCGTAAATCCACAGCCCTTAAAGAGTTAGAATCATACCCTTACCAGTTCCAAGAAGGTCCGAATCGGCGGTATTGTCGTCTGTAGAATCCCGGCCCCGGCATACCATAGCCGTAACCCCTGTAAGGACCGTACCCTCTTTGCCATCTTTGAGGCATCGGCATTTGAATACAGGGACAGCAATTAGGGTTGAAACGATAGCAAGGTCCCTGTGGTTGAAATCGGCCTTGCTGTGTAAATTGACGCCTTATATGTTGTCTTCTTTGAGCTCGTCTTGCTTTGACTTTTTCTCTTCTTTCATGCATTTGTTGGATAATTTGCCCCATCTTTTCCCGGTCTTCGGCTTCAAATGCTTTTGTCAATTCATCAAGAAGATTGACTCGGTTTTTCCCTCGGCGAGCTTTACGATGATGTCCTTTAAAGTCGTCCATGTCCCAGTCAAAGTCTGATTTTTCGCCGCTTTCTTGATAATTCCATTTTGGTCCCGGCCCCTGCGGTTTTGTTTTATCCGGTGCCTGCGGCTGGGCGAAGAGGCCGGCTGTTGATATGACAATTGCTGTTATGAGGGTTGTTAAACTGATTTTTTTAAGCATTTTCGGTTCCTTTCAACAATTAAATGAATCTTGTTTCACTTGGTTAGACGCAGAATAAAAGGTTATTATTGCATTTTCGGGAAAAATTTGAGCGATTGGCAAAAAAGTCTTGGCTGACGGTGTATCAAAGCAAACCAAAATTGTTTTGTTTATTCAAAACAACCCAGGCTCGCCAGTCGTTTTTGTCAATGCGTACGGGTGCGATGGATTCGATCTTTTCCAGCCAGATCAGCACCGCATATCGGCAATCCGTTTTATGGGTATAATAGTGAGCTTCTGCGCCGATTAAATGATTATAATCGTTTTTAAGTTTGTTTATTTCAGCTCGTGTCAAATCCTTAATGTGCAGGACTTTTTTTACTTGTGCGGTCGCGGCGACCATGCCGGAAGTTTGCTTTAGAAAAATCTTATCACCTTGGTCAACCTTGCCGAAAGGCAGACTTTTTCGTTTTAACAATCTTAGCTCGATCTTCTTTTCACCGGCAAGGATCAAATCAAGATAAGACTTTTTCAATATCGCCAAGTGCGTTCTCATCTGTATATGATCATATCAAACGATTCACCTCATCAATAACCTGCTGCTCGGTTCGAAAAAGGATGGCATGCAAGCCGACCGTTTTTGCCCTGGCGATAAAAGCGGTACTGTCATCGATGAAAACTGCTTCCTGTGCCTTTGAATCCAATCGGTCAAGCGCAATTTCATAAATGACTGTCTCTGGCTTGGCGCTATGTTCCCTGCATGAAAACACCGTGACATTAAAAAATTCATAATTCCGCTGTTCGAAAAATTCAGCCGACGGCAGCTCGGTGTTCGATAATAAGCAGACTTTGAAGCCCCGTGATTTTAATAATCAGCCGCAATTCTACGGGTTTACACCCGTAGATGAAGTTACTCTCCGAAGGCGGGCGGGCGTAGCCCGAAGCGGCTATGCCACGGGTGTTAACCCGTGGTTGTTAACTTTCAAGAATATTGTATGCGATTTATTTTGACCGTTGAACTTAACGTTCAGTTTCATATAATCTTTGATTATGGAACAAACACTGTTGGCGATTATTGGTGTATTATTGCTTGTTATGCTTGGGCTTTTGGTCTGGCTGATTGTCAGTTATATGGCGGCCAGACGGGAAACAGCGGGCCAGAACACCGCTATCGGCATGCTGCAGCAGCAGTTGGAAGCTCTTAAATCATCTCAGGACATTGCCAAGGACGCTCTGCAGCAAAGCCTGCAGAAAGGTCACGAGAATATCGCTAAAAATATCCAGTCCAACCAGGAAACCATCAGCAGGCTCAACCTGCAGATCGGTGAACTGCAGGGGACGAACAAACAAATGCTGCAAATCGGCACCGATGTCCGTCGGCTGCAGGACATCTTAAGTTCGCCGAAGATGCGCGGTCAGATGGGCGAATGGTCACTTGAGAATTTGCTTTCACAAGTTTTACCTAAAGACAGTTATGAGCTTCAGTACACCATGAAGGACGGTAAGGTCGTGGACGCGCTGGTGAAAATGGCCGATTACTCCGTGCCGATCGACGCCAAATTCCCGCTGCCGAGCTTTGAAGCGATGCTTAAGGCCGAAAATGACAGTGACGTCATTCGCCTTCGTAAACAATTCGTCAATGACTGCATCAGGCACATCGATAAGATCGCGGCCAATTATATTCGTCCCGCCGAGGGGACACTGGATTTCGCGATGATGTATGTTCCGGCTGAGAACGTTTATTACGAATCAATCGTCAAGCGAAAAGAAGATACCAAGGATATTTTGACCTATGGTCTGGAAAAAAAAGTCATTCCCGTTTCACCGAATCTGCTTTATGCTTATCTGATGACGGTGGTGATGGGTTTGCATGGCCTGCAGATCGAA